>CAJUQU010000129.1 GCA_910588595.1 uncultured Lachnospiraceae bacterium
TCAGAAGCTCGTCCACCTTTCTGGCGATTTTGGTTTCCAGCCACGGGCTGATCTGCTCGTAGATTTTCTGCTTCAAGCTACTCTCGTCCGCTACCAGCCCGTCCACCGTGTAGAACCGCCCCCGGATGCAGCGCATGGGGTGTTCCCGAAGGAACGTCCGGCAGAACACCGGCTCCATGAGTTTGTAGTCCTCCGTCAGCCAGTCGGGAAAACCGGACTGCAATTCTTCATTTTCATTCAATCTCGAATACCTCCAATCTGTAAAAATCGGGCGGTCGCTACGCCCTTCTGCTGTGGTTATGAGCAAATTTGAAAAAACCGGGCTAATGGCATGACAGCCCCGTTTCAAAAAACATGACAGAGGGAATTTCGGTAGCGGCTTCCAAAATTCCCTCTGTCAGTGTAATAGCGATCACCTCTCCATGCCGTGCCTCGTTGTGAACTGCGCCGTCCTGCGCTCCGAATCCCGCTTGGCAGCTTCGGCCTTGCCCCGTTCCAGTTTGGCAAGAACGGACTCTCTGGCCTTCTCCTTAATCTGCCTGGTGGCGGCAGACCTGACCTCCGGCTTCCGCAAAACCGCCTGCACTCTGGCAAGCACCTTTTGAGCGGCTTTGTGAATCAGCGCTTGCGCCTTTCCCAGCACCTTACCAATCAGCCCTTTCTCCGCCGGGGAATAGTGGCTCTCCGGGGACAGACACCAATCTTTGTAATCGGAGACGATCTTCTCATCCTGCAACTGTGTCTCGGCGCGGACGGCATCGGTCACAAGCTCCACAGCCTTGTCGTAGGCGATTTCAGTCACCTCATCAATCAGGGCCTCGGCATCCTCCAGCCGGAGCGACACGGCCTCTAACGCCTGTGCCTTTTCTTCAATCGCCGTCTCCTGCTCTGTAATCAATTTCTTCTGCTTCTGAATAATATAGTCGTTCTTCATCAGGTAACTGCGCCCGCGGTTGCCGGGGTCAGGTTCTTCCTCCACCGCCAGACCATGTTGTTTGCAAATATCGAACAGAATGACCCGGCAGACCGAATCGAAAACCATCTTCCGGTTGTTGGTGCGCCCCGGCTTTTTCTCAGGGTCAGGCAGCTCAAATCCGAGGGCCTCCAGCGCCTTTTCCTGCTTCGGCTCCACCTCGCCATACCGGTTCACATAGTCGAAAACATGGCGTTCATGGATATGGGGCGTGGCCTCGTCCAGATGGAGCGCCCAGTCAATGACATGGATATGTTCACCGAAGCGGCGTTCAAGCTCCATCATAAATTCCCCGACAATTTCCAGAAGCACATCCGGGGAAACGGAGTCCTCCATCGTGCCGATCTGGTAGATGGTTTCCTCTGGGCAGAAGCGTTTGTCAGCCAGCAGATCATCCACGCTCCGGTCGCGCTCGGAGTGGCGGCGCTTGGCGTTCCGCTCATGCTGGCCGTCAAGGTAATCCGAGTAGCGGTTCAGATAAAAGGCTCGCTCCACATCCGCGAAGGACACCTCAACCTCCTGCTGGGCCGGATAGGTCGCGCCCCGGAAACAGTCCCAATAGATGTTCTGAGAAATCCGCTCACCGTCAATGTGATCTGCGTGTTCGGTATCGAAGGTTCTGTCATTGTGCGTTGATTTGTAGACGCCGCTTTTTCCGGCTCGTCCATTGTGCCGGGTCAATCTTTTTGCCATTCGGTTCTCCTTCCTGCTTCTCGTTTTTTGCTGTTCTGAGAGTGGCCAGGGGCGGCGAAGCCGCCGAATCTGAGTGCTTTGCGCCAGATAATAACCCAGTATGGATTGACGCAAGCATCAATCCTACTGGGCCAAGGGTTTCACCCTCTGGACACCTGAGCAGGCGCTGCCGCCCTGCACCCGGCCCAAAGGTTTCACCTCTGGACACTGACCAGACGCTCACCGCTCTGGACTTGGCGCAAAGGGCTTGCCGCCCTCTGCACTCCCGCCGCTCTCCCCGACTCAGTTCCTGCCCCTGTTCTCTCAGCGGCGTTTTGTTCTCCTTGGTACGCTCCATGCGATACTTCACCAGAGAACATATCCGTTTCGGACGGTCATTCTTTTTTCAAGCTGCAATGCTGTGTGACAGAAACATCGTAGCAGAAAAAATGCCACTCTCCCGTATATCCAAGAGGTAGGAAATCCGGGGCAAAAACCGGATATTTCCACGCTCTCGGAAATGTGGTAGAATGGCAGTAATATCAGGGGAGGGCGGCGCTATGTACTTGACTATACAGGAAAGATTGAAGGATTTGCGGGTGGAACGGGGGCTGACGCTGAAAGAGTTGGCGGAGCAAACGGGCCTGTCCTCGTCTGCGCTGGGCAGCTATGAGTCGGACGATACCAAGGACATCAGCCACTACGCCCTTATCAAGTTGGCGAAATTCTACGGTGTGACTGCTGACTATCTGCTGGGGTTGTCTGAAATGAAAAGTCACCCAAACGCTGATCTGGCGGACCTGCGTTTGAGTGACGGTATGATTGACGTGTTGAAAGAAGGGCGGGTGGATACTGCTCTGCTGGGGGAGTTGGTGACGCACCCGGATTTTATGAAGCTGCTGGCAGACATCAGCATCTATGTGAACGGCATCGCCGCCATGCAGATACATAATTTGAACGCCTGGGTTGAAGTAGCCCGCGCCAAAATCATTGAGGACTACCAGCCGGGAGAACAGGACATGGACGCGCTGTTGTCGGACGCCGTTCTTCTGCGGGAGAGGGACTACTTCACCAGCCGGGTCCATGAGGATATTGATGCAATTATGGAGGACATCCGGGAGGCCCACCGAGGCCGGAATGAGAGCGGACCGGAACACTCTGCCATTTCGGACTTAAAGCAGGACTTGGAGGATGTGGCAAACTTCAAGGGCAGCCGCGCCGAGGCGTGGCTGATGATGTACTGTAAGCAGACGCAGACCCCGTACAACAAGCTGTCCGAGGAAGAAAAACATTGGCTGATGAAGATTGCCCAAAAGTCAAAGCTGGCGAAAAGTCATGTTTCGCAGAGAGGGAAGAAACGGAAATAGAGATTTTTGCTCCGTAAATATGAACAGCTCTACGGTCCTGCACCCGCAGGCCGTAGAGCTGTTATTCGTCGGGGACGTACTCTGCTATGTCCTCCAGGCGGCAGTCCAGCGCCGAACACAATTTGTTCAGCGTCTTTGTTTCCATGTTGTCATTGGCCCGCAGACGCCGGACGGTCTTGCTGTCGATGCCGCACTTTTCCCGGAGCTGATAGGTGGAAACTCCCTTTTCTTTCATCACATCCCACAGCTTATCAAAAATAATCACGACCTCACCCTCCTGATTGACACCAACCAGTATGGGGGTTATAATCTCCATAGTTAAGGGGATATAACCCCCATATCAAAATAAAAATCAGGAGGCAGATTGCCATGATTGAACGGTATTGTGCGTTCACGGGTCATCGACCGAGGAAATTTCCGTGGGGCGATAACGAGACAGATGCCCGGTGCATTGCTCTGAAAAAAGCACTTGCCAAAGAAATCACCAAGCTGGTAGATGCCGGGTACACGGACTTCCTCTCTGGTATGGCAGAGGGGACGGATGCCTGGGCAGCTCTGGCGGTGCTGGCCTTGAAAAAAGAAAATCCCGCGCTGAAACTCCACTGTGTCCTGCCCTGCGAGGGACAGGCGGACGAGTGGTCGGCTTCGGCGCGGGAACGCTATTTTTCTATCCTGGAGCAAGCGGACGAGGTCGTGTATGTGAGCAGGGAGTACCATGACGGCTGTATGCTAAAACGGAACCGCTATCTGGTCGATCACGCCGCCTGTCTGCTGGCGGTTTACAACGGCGAGTGGCGGGGCGGAACGGCGATGACAGTACGGTATGCCCAGAAGCTGGGACGGGAAATTACTATTCTCAATCCAGTTGCTCCAGAAAGATTGGAATTGTAGCATATCTGTGATACCGAATGAAAACAGCTCCACGGTCTTGCTCTCATAAGCCCGTGGAGCTGTCATATTTCAGTCGAATCGGATACATAGAGTTGCAATTTATTTTGCAAAAATAACCTCCTCATTCATAATGCGAAGAGCCGCTTGCTCCAGCTTGTAGGCCTCATATCTCTTGGCGTTCGATTCTAATGCGAGAGAGTTGATTTGTTGCTGTACATCCTGATTACCCAACAGCGGGATAGGAATTTTCCGAATATGATCGTCATCAATTTCATCGACTACAGAGCCATATGTATAGCGGGTAATCAATGTGCGGCCATAGTCAGATGCCAAGAAAATATAAAGGTATCCAGCAACATCTTTATTGGCAGGCACAACACGGATTATATGCTGATTTGCTGTCCAGCCATCCCAGTGTTTTCCAACAAGCGCTACCTTTCCAATCGTACCACTACATGTTATGAGGGTCATATTTTCTTTCAACTCAAGTTGTTGTGCAATGCGGTTGCCATGATGGACATTGGAAAGATATTTCTTATTTGATGGGTCCAATTCTCCCAACTGTTTTCCACCTATAAAAATTCTACCATATCCTTCTTCTACATAGACACGCTTAAATCTGCCTGGTAGAATGACTGATCTACTTATCCGGCTGTCGCCTACGGTTGTTACTTCGGCGGCGTTCTCTTTGAGGTGGGCAACAATCGCATCTACCGCCGGAATGTGGTAGGAAGCATCAAGCCGCAAATTCACATTGCTTAGTTTTACATCGAATGTGCTCACAGGGGTCGATACTTTTTGAAATTCATGTATAGCTGGCAAGTGAAGTTCTGCCGTCAGAAGGCTTGTAGCTTTATCAATCATCTCATTAGACTCGTCCCGCAAAGCATAGGAACGTGCAATCAGATTATGGATACGCTGCCGCAACCCCACAGGCGCATTGGGAACCGGGATTTCTGCTAAGTGGTCCGGCTCAACATGAGTAATAACTGAACCATATCCATTTGTTTGCAAAATTAAACTGCCCACTTTTGATTTGAGATAGGTATAAACATATCCCAAGTCATATTCTTTTTTGAAGGTAACACGAATTACATCATCAGAAAAAACACACCCGGCCAAGGTTTTTGACACATATGAGATATTGCCTATTGTACCGCTGCGCGTCAGCAATAATGTGTTTTCCTTTAGGCGCAATTCATCCATATCGCAATCTGCCAACCGAGATATATGCTTTTCTGGAACAGGATAGAGATCAGTCATCTGTGAAGGAAGATAAAACCCCTCGCCATGTGGCTTATCACACCATATCCGCTTGAGTCGGCTTCGTTGCATCCAACCAGGATAATAGGCTGTTTCAATCAAACCACTGTCACCATAGAGGGTAACAGTTCCATATTTCCCCTTGTAAACGCTTTCCCGTGCTTGTTTTGCCTCCACATCAAATACACTGGCCTCCAACCGCTTTCCACGGGAAACCATATCAGAAAGGGAAACCGAGCACCACTTTACAGGGCTTTCCGAAATGTGGACTTCTGGTTCAGGTGTGGTATTCATTTTGCGGGCCAAATTACCTGCTACCATGCGATACCCTCCCTTCGCTTCCAGCCATCAAAGATTGCCGGTACATCAGTAGTCTGATCATCTGGAACTTTGCTCTTGCGTTCATGGGATACGGTACGGCCACCCTCCCCAGTCTCACCGAGAACCATGATTGTATCTGTTTCCGGGGCAAGGATTTCGTTACCCTCTACATCACGCTTAAATAGAGGATTGCCTCTTTTATCATGCCCTACTCTTTCGACCATTGCCATAAAGATATTATAGTCGGCCATTTGACCTGTAGCTGCTTCTCTGGCTTTTTGTTCCGCAGTTTTCTTTTGCAAAAACAGCACTGATGTCTGTGTGCCATTGCGGGGCTGAAAAGTATCTACATGAAGATCAATACTGGCAATAATTCTATGATTTTGAATCAGCCATTCTCGAATGTATCCAAGCCCTGGCGAGCCCAGGATGGAGTCCGGCAAAACAATTCCCATGCGCCCGCCTGGAACGAGAAGCTGTGTGCATCTCTCAATAAACAGAATTTCAGGCGGAACAGAAGACTGTAAGCGTTCTGTCATCCTCCAAGTGCCAGTTTTCTTGTCATTTTCCCAAATGTGAGCAAGTTCAAACTGTTCGAGGATGTTTTTATCTTTAATGGGGATTTTGCTACCGAATGGGGGATTTGTTACAATTACATCAAAAAACGCAATACCTTCATAGTTGCGAATCTCTGACTTCTTAATATGTAGTGCCTCCGCGAGCCGTGTTTTGAACTCATCTGTCCATTCATGTGGCGGCAGAAGGGAATTTGTTTGAAGAATATTTCCACTGCCATCATTGTTCATGACCATGTTCATCTTGGTTGCCTTGACTAAATCAGGATTAATATCAAAACCAAAGAAGCTGGTCGAAGCCATCTCAGAAATCCGATCTTGAAATACTTTTACGGTGTCGCTGTCCCAATCTTTTTTAGGGATTCCCATACTGGCAGAAAACTCTGCTTCAAGTTGGGCAATAACGTGTGTCATTGCCTGTACAAGAAAACCGCCAGTACCGCAGGAGCTGTCCAAAACCTTCTCGTCAATCTGCGGATTTATCATCTCCACGACCATCTTCATAACATTTCGGGGCGTAAAAAACTCGCCCCTGTCGCCGCGGAGATTTGCTCCTACAATTTCTTCATAGGCTTTCCCCTTAATGTCAATATTTGTGCTGAGCAGGCTGTACCGCTGCAATTCGCTGACGATATATGCCAAGCTGCGTGGTGTTAGCTTGATTTCATCATTTGCATCAAAAATCTTCCCATGACGTTTTTTTACACGCTGAAAAATTTGGGAGATGCGTTTCTGTACAGTCAATTGCCCATCAGGGTTTGAGCGTTCCTCAGACGTTGTAAAAAATTCCAGAGGTTTTGGTATATTTCGCTCGTCCTCAATCTTGCAAAAAATGACTTTTAGCAATTCGAAAAATGCAGGTTGTTTCTGCATACCATCATTCACATATATGTGATTATGACAGGTTTTGAACACAAACAGCAGGTTATCATCAGAGGCATTACGCAGATTTTTCCGGCTGGGTCTGTTTACTTCATCCAAATTGCCATCCGCCGAAGGAATATCGTTGTAATCCATAAAGCAGATATTTCCAGATTCGTCTGTGTACTTCCGAAATACAAATTTCTGAATGCTGTTTGTCCACATCCCCCACTCACAGTTCGGACATACGGACATATAGGATTGCAATTGCGCTATGCCATCCTTAGCGTTCCTAGCATCAACGGTTTCCTTTTTGCACTCAATAATAATTTTAATTGTGCCTTGTGTTTTCTCAGGAGCATCTTTGTCCCAAATTACAATATCCGCTCTTGGTTTTCTTGAACCGACCTGAAGAGTATATTCAATCTTAATCTGTGATGTGAGATATTTGTGCTCGTTCACAAGCCGCTTCTCTATTGTCTGACGAACGTACTCTTCGGGAGTGTCGTTTCTAAACTTGCTATCAATATAGTCGCAGATTTTCCCATCTGGAATGACGATCACTTTTGTATCAGCCATCATTGTTTCCTCCGTTCGTTTGGGACGGGTGGACATAGCGGATTATGTCTGTCAAATCACAGTGAAGCGCATGACAAATACGAGCTAAAACATCGAGGTCTGGTCTCTTAATATCGTTTTTGCAATATGCGTTCAGCTGTGTCCGTTGTAAATTTGCTTCTTCGGCCAATTTGTTTTTGCTGTAGTGCCTCTTCCGCAAATACTCAGCCAAAACAATATCAAAATGCCCATAATCAAGAGGTTCGCCCATTTCATAACCCCCTTTTTGTTAATTATAGCAGAAAAATTTGATATGTACAGCTGTAATTATATGCAGGGTCAGTTAATGAAAAATAGAAAAGTGCCAGCGCCGACAACAAAAAGTACGGCGCTGACACTTTCCAATTAGTCCAAAGACGAATAATCCGTCACATTCCTCAGATACTCCTCCGGGTCACCATTGAGGATCAGATCAGCATATCCAACCGGGTCATTGTAGACCAGATAATCCAATTCTGACCGCTGGTACATATTCTTGGCAACCTCATCCTCAACAGCGGTGCAGTCGATGGAGATCATGCTGCCATCAGCAAACTTCAACTCTACGCAGGCCGTATCAATGTTGAACTCGCAAGAAATGAGTTTATTCATAGGCTTATACCTCCATATTGTAAAAAATAGCCCATCTGAATCCCTGTTAGGAATCAGACGGGCTGTTGTATGCACCCCGAAACCGTCAGCTAACAGTGATAAGTGAATTTAGTTCCTTATCACTATAAAGGCAACAGACTTATGTATTTTTAGAAGAACGCAGGGGCAGCGTTCTTCGGTGAGTAGGTTCAAGAGCCTGTAAAGGGCACAGTCTTATGTATTTTTAGAAGAATCAAGCGTTAGTATAGGAGGATATGGCGATGAGTAGATCGGTCAAAGGTTTGATGGTCAAGGATTTTCAATTGATGAAGTCGCAGATGAAATTGTTCTTTATCGTGTTGACAGTTTGGGGTGTGATAATGGCAGGCAGCCGGAACATGACATTTTTTGTGGGGTACAGCGCGCTGTTGTGTTCTTTCATGTTGATCAGCACGTTCAGTTACGATGCATTTGAGAATGGAAATGCATATCTGTTTACCCTGCCTATTTCGAGAAGGGATTACATTTTCGAGAAGTTTGTGTTTGGTTTCCTGTTGGCGACAGTTCCGTTTCTGCTGTCGAGTGCGGTTTCGTGGGTGGTGCTTGTCATCAACAGGAGCGGGATGCACTTTGGGGAGTATTGTTTGTCTGTTGCGCCTGCACTTCCCATGGCGTATCTGCTGCTGGCGGTGGAGATCCCGCTGCAGGTCAAGTTTGGGCAGGAGAAGAGCCGGATCGTGTCGTTTCTGATGATCGGCGGCGTTTCAGCCGCCATGGGGATGGCAGGTGTACTGACTGAGCAGGTCGGCGTTGACGGTGCCAGGGTCATCAGCAACATTGCAGGACTTGGCATAGGGGGCGTGATCGCGCTGGCAGTCGTGATCCTTTTGGTCCTGCTGTCATACCGTATTTCCTGCCGGATCATAGAGAAAAAGGAGTTTTGATAAAAGCGTCACAGTGCGCATTCCAACTGGCAGTCATAGGGCTCCTGCTCGACGTGGTGCGGGTCATACACCTGCGCCTCGACACAGCCCATTGCCTTGTAAAATGCCTGTGTCTCGACAGCGGAGTGGGCGGAGATGTACAATTTCCGTCCGCCCTTTTTCTTTGCCCAGTCCCTGGCAGCGTGAAATAGTACCTGACCAATCCCTTTTCCGCGCAGATCCTCGGACACATGGATGCTCGAAAGGTCGAGATATCCCTGTTCACCGCCAAACAGCCCGGATTCCACAGAGACAAAAGCCTTGAGTGTGCCGCTAAAGGGCTGGCTGTCCAAGGTGCCATATCCCTTGAAAGCCGCGTAGACGAGACCGCCTGTCTGTACCGTGTTTTTCAGGCATTTTACCAGGATCTGATAGTCGTCCGCCGTCCAGTCATCGATGAAAGGATCGTCCCGGATGACCCACTTTTCGTTCTCTTTCCGCCAGCATTTTACGACGTTCTGATGGCGGACGAAACCGTGGAACAGTTCCAGGCAGATCTCATCTGCGCAGAGCGCCCGGTAGCAGATGCCATCTGCGATGTATTGTTCGGTGAGCGCCATGGCAGTCTCCAATATGCAAAGGTTTGGCTGGATCTTGCTTTTGGCAGGGCTGGATGCGTCCCCGGCAGGAAGCTCGAGCGAGTGATCGGCATGTTCGGTGATGTATAGCGGCATGCGGCGTTCTGCGCATTGTGTCTCGATCACATCAGTCGCAGCCCACGGGTCGCACGTGCCGTGAAACGCGATCCCGAACTGTGGTGCAAGATCAAACGTCTGGGGCAGCGGCGTGTAGTAGACATTGCGGCAAATAATGTCATGCTTTTGCGCGTAGGCGGCAGCGACGGCTGTGCCGATACTCTTGGATATGAACAGGATATCCTCGTACTGGCTCCAGTCGATATCTTCCAGACAGGTTTCTGTCTGGGCATAAGCGTCTGCAAAAGCCTCCGGGATCGCCCTGCTCAGATTGGTGTAGGGCACTTTGACTATTTCATACTGATAGTGAGCGGCTAATTTTCCGCTGTAGTAGAGCAGCGGTTTGTCACAGTGATATCCGATTCCCGGAAATAATACGGCGATCTTCATGGCGGTTCTCCTTGTCTGGTTTTGTTTGGCATTGTTTTCAGAAACAGCAGATAACATCAGGATAATCCTCAAATCTTAGGAATTGTAGGAAAATAAGTGCTCAGATTGCGCAGGATATTTCTTCAAGAT
>CAJUQU010000130.1 GCA_910588595.1 uncultured Lachnospiraceae bacterium
TGCTCTTCCGATCTAAAAAAGGATTTTGAAATTTATCTGGCATATCCGATGAATTTTGGCAGCTTAGAGTTTGATATGTGCATTGTGCGTGACGGAGCCATTTGTCACAATGCCAGAGAATTTGAGAAGGAGTATCTGTTATGGAGACACAGCATGACATTTTAGTACAGAATAAAAGAGATATTCAGTTTAAAATTACGATCAACAGGAAGTTTACACTGATAAGAGGGGATAGTGCGACGGGAAAATCAACTTTATTTCAGATGGTAAGCGATGCAGGGACATCTGCACAGGCAGGTATTAATATAGCATGTGATGTGCCAGTGGTCGCTTTGCATGAAACAGGATATAAGTATGAGCTGAGCAATGAAAATGGAAAAATTTATATTATTGACGAGGATTTTTCTCCAGTTAAGACGAAGGAATTTGCCGTGCTGGCGTTAAAATCTGATAATTGTTTTATCATCATTACCAGAGAATCCCTCCCGTCGATTCCATATAGCTACAAAGAAATTTATAAGATAAAAACATCAGGAAAGTATCATTCACTAGAGAGAATTTATATGGACTATGACACAATCACAGAAATGGATAAAATGGTGACAGAAGACGAGGACTCTGGTTTGGCATACTATCAGGCACTCTATGGCGATAAAGTAACTACAAGCCATGGGAATAGTAATTTGTCGAAATATGGTGCACAAAATACGTTGCTGATTGGTGACGGATGTGCAATTGGTGCCTATATACAAGATTTGGTATTAACAGGTTCTGCGTTATATCTGCCAGAATCCTTTGAGTGGAAGCTGCTAAAAAACGGAATGTTTGCTAAGTGCGAAAAAGTAAAAGAGCTTGTAGCAAACCCCGGCAAAATGATAGAGGCGACACAGATAAGTATGGAGAGATATTGTACAAATCTGCTGATAAATATGACTGCAAACACATCTGCTCAATACAGTAAATCTAAGCTAAATGACTGCTATATAAAACCCTGCTGCTGCAAGGGAACCATGTGTGACTTTTATACTCGAAATAAAACAATTGAATAAACAACCGTAAAAAAGGAGAAATCAAATGAATTTTGAAGAAATAAAACAGCAGATTTTGGACTTTGCAAAGGCGCAGCAAGTCGAGCTGGATTACACGGCTAAAAGTATTGAGGTGCTCGATGAAATCCTGGAGATTTTTCACGAGAAGCTCAATCAGCGCAGTGAAGAAGAAGGGGATGCGCTGTTGGCAGAATGGACGCAGCGCTTTGGCTGTTACATTGGTGAGACGCTGCTGCACGTGCATTTGGCAGAAAAAGGGTTTTCATGGGCGCTGAACGGAGAGATGCCAGTGCTGCAAAGGGGGGAAGACCGGCTGTATCCCCTTGACAGAGTGTACGCCCGAATCCGTTATGGGTGTGAATTTGACATCGGCACATTTTATCAGATGGCAGTGTGGACGGCGGACCAGACGCCGTTTCAAGCAGAGCGCATCGTGAACATAGAACTGGTTGAAAATGAGTATCATGAACAAAATGTATTGTATGAAGATGTTGAGAGACTTTTACTGGCAGTTGTCAACGGAGAAGAGGAGTACATGATTCTCAGCTCCGCAGATGGATTTCTACAGTTTTTCGGCATGAATGACAGGTTTGTTGCGGAGACGCGTGTCAATCTGCCGGACGGAGACTTTCTCACGTATTCCATAATTAATGAGGAAAAGAAACATGTGATGGAGAAGATTACAGTCCGCACAATGCTTTCAGAGTCCAAAATTTCAGCGTGCGAGGTAATCTCACTGGAGATGCTCAGAGCAACAGTGCGGGCGTATTACAGCAACAGGCAGTATGAGGATTTCCTGAGATGCATTCCCCACATAGATACAACCGATGAGACAAAAAGGTGTATGGGGCTGATAAAATGACGGTGTTGGCGTTGACAGGTGAAATCGGTATGCAAAACTGACTTTTAGAATGGATTGAACTGCCTGCTTGTAAAAATGCTTTTGACTCAGGATCAAAGATGAGGACACCGGGACATATTTGCGAAAATGCATCAGGTGATAGAATCAATATGTTAAACAGAGCGGCAGATTTGACTTTGATGGTGAAGATTATAATCCCGCTATGAAATAAAAATGATCAAAAAGGAGCGCTTCATGGATCGTTTGAAAATCCCCACTTCCCTCAAGAACAATCTAATGATCCTGTCCCACGTGTTTCAAGCCGTTCCTGGCTATACAGCAGGTATAATGGCATACAACGCGATCAGGGCGCTGGTCGTGGTGGGTGATCTGTGGGTATGCAGGGCAGTCATCAGCTGGCTGACACGCAGCCAGCCAGGCGAAAACGGGTTCCTTTTTGCGGGCGTGGCAATGTTTTACGGGCTTTATATTCTGCTCGATTACCTTGGAAACCAGCTGTCTATCTTTTTGATGAACTGGTACGGCAGCATCCGGTCTGTCGATCTCTCAAAATATATGCGTGAATTGTTATACCACAAGCTGGAGGAAGTAGAGCTGTCCTGCTATGAGGAAAACGAATTTTATGATGATCTGGGGCGCGTGCTCAACGAGATCGACACCCGACCGATCCAGGTCGTAAACAGCTTTGCCACAGGTGTATATTACCTTTTGACGCTGGTACTCATCACGGCGATCATCTTTGACCCGGTATTTATCGTGGCTGCCTTGTTGTATGTGGTGAAGTATTTTTTTCATCTTGCCAAGGTGAACCGTATCAACTTCGAGATGGACAGGGATACCCAGTCAGCCATGCGGAAAGCCCAGTACATAAGAGAACTGTTCAAGAACAGGGAGTTTATCAAAGAGACCAGGAACTACCAGGCGGAGGATTTTTTTATCCGTTTTGGGGAATGTGCCGCGATGGAAGATCTGACGATCTCCACTGCGTACAACAAAAAAGGCAGTAAAGCCGCCTTTATAATCATCCTGTTTGGATATCTGCTCAATCTGCTGATCGTGGTATACCTCTGCGGGCAGATGCTGGCGGGCAGATATATGCCTGGGGATTTTGTGTATCTGATCAGCTCCTTCTTAGCTTTTACAAACAATCTGAGCGGTCTGATCCAGATCGCTTCCGAGATGCGCAGTCACAGCATGTACATAAAAACTATCAGAAAGATCCTGGAATACACGTCCCCGCGGAAAAGGCAGCCGGATCCCTGCAGCGCTGCGGATCCGGGATCTTTCGAGAGAGTCTGTCTGGAAAACGTATCTTTCCGGTACGGGGAAGGGGCGATCGTTCTGCGGAACATGGATCTGTGCATCCGAAAAGGCGAGAAGGCTGCACTGGTCGGAAGAAACGGTTCGGGGAAAAGCACGCTGGTCAAGCTGCTCTTGGATCTCTATCCCGTTCAGGAGGGAAGCATCTTATACAACGGAATGCCATATGACGGCTTTGGTGCGGGACAGCTAATCAGCCGGTTCAGCGCTGTGTTTCAGGACGCTCCGATATACGCCCTCTCGGTCGCGGAGAATGTTCTGATGCGGGAGTCTGTATCGGAAGCGGACGAAAAGCTCGTCGCAGAAGCACTTGCTTTCTCGGGGCTGTGGGAAAAAGTAAGCTCCCTGGAAAAGGGCATGCATACGATGCTCACGAAGGAGTTTGACACGCTTTACTTCTCTGCGCGCCTACATAAACGGGGGGACTGTCCTGCACAGTCCCCCCGTTCCTGGTTCTTACTGCTCGATGCCGGCTTCTGCAAGCAGCTTTTTGAGTTTCGCGATCTCCGCAGCATTGTCTGCCAGTTTTGCATCTTTATCTGCCAGTTTTGCAGCATTATCTGCCAGTTTTGCATCTTTATCCGCCAGTTTTGCAGCACTGTCTGCCAGTTTTGCATTCTGCTCTGCCAGGCGTATCTTAAATTCCACAATCTCAGGCGCCAGCAGTTCCTTCAATTCCTCACACATTTGATCACCCTCCTGTATCATTCTCTTAAACAGTTTTATATTTGCCTCCGATGCCACGTTGACAACGGAATCCGCATTCCGCCTGTCCTCGTCGCTGCCAAGCCCCGCACAGTTGCCGAGAAGCTCCCTTGCATCCTCCCTGCTCAGTGTCCGTGTCAGGGATGTGATCCACACGTGGGATTCCCTGGCAAGTTCCTTTGTCACAAGGATTTGTATCGGGAAGATCATGCCGTCAATGCGGTAGATCCCCGCTTTCTTCTTGGTCACGGAGTACTTTTCGCTGAGCTGTCCCAGCAATTTTATGGGCTTCTCTTCCCTGACGATCGAAACCGTGGTATCCGCATCAAAGATATCGGCAGCGCCTGCCTCCGCCTTGTACAGGCACGCGTAGGACAGTGCCTTATAAAAAGTCCCGGCATTCACGTCATCGCCCGGCGATTTGTACTCAAGGATATTATTCCCGAGAAAGAAATCGGCTATGTCATTTTTGATAATGACATCGCGCCTCTTTTTGATGATGAGCAGGTCTATTTTCAGGGGCATTCTGCCCAGGTTATGCTCCCGCTCATAGGTCAGGTATTTTTTATACTCCCGCAGTTCCAGTTCCACGGCGGAGCAGAATGCGGGATGCCATTGTATATTGTCTTGTATTTCCAATAAAGTATGCTTCCTTTCCCGTTTGTGTCCTCAGTATACCATATCGCCTGTCTGTGCGCAACAGGAACGTCACAGGCTGTCGCGGTAAACGCAAGCTTTATGAAAATTGTAAACTGCACATGTTGATGCAATATACAAAATCATTTTATTCTAACAGTCTTGCATTTGACAGGTAGTTCGTACTGTATACCTTTTTAGTTTTGTATAACTTTCACAGAAAACATAGCCCATATTTATTGAAAATAGATACATGCGTTTATCGTGCGCAGGCTGTGATCCGCGGCGGCCCACGACGTGTGACTGTTCACAATATTTATGTTTACATTTCCAATATCATATGTTATACTACAATTCCCAAAAATCAAACAAAGGAGGATTTTCAACAATGAACGATTACAGTATCCAACATAAGAAAGCGTGGGAATACGATGCCTACGAGTTCTGGGTGAATCACGGGGGCACACCCGCTGAACGCGCCAAAATGGACTTGGAAGATCCCATAGGCATGTTGAGAAAGTATGCCGGCTATTTTGATACCTACAGTGGTCTGAAGATCGCAAATATATGCGGTTCCTGCGGGAAGAAAGCTGTTCCCCTTGCGATTCTGGGCGCGGAAGTCACTGTCTTTGACATTTCAGAAGACAATCGGAAATATGCACTTGAAGTCGCAGCTGCCGCGAATGTAGACCTGCATTTTGAAGTATGCGACATCCTCGAGATCGACATCGCAAAGTACGGAAACTCCTTTGACATCGTGTTCATGGAAGGCGGCGTACTGCACTATTTCCATGATATCGATGCATTCATGAACATCATGTACTCATTGCTGAAAGAACAAGGCCGAATGATCTGCAGCGACTTCCACCCATTCACCAAAATCTCCGATATACTGAATCTGGAACAACCGACAATGAGTTACTTCTCAACAGAAATCTTTGAGGGCGAAATGGCACATGCCCGGTTTTATGAGCCATCGATCCGCGAACAGATCCCCAAGTGCAGTTATAGAAAGTATACCATCAGTGAGATCATCAACTCCGTGATCAACAGCGGCTTCACACTCATGAGATTCGACGAACACCCCTCATGGACAGACGAGAAGATCCCCGGAGAATTTACGGTTATAGCGCGCAAACAGTGATCCCGCCGCCGCTTCACGGTATTCCGGTATACAAAATACTGTGAAGCGAGACCGGCACGCACGGGGAACTGCCCGGCGCGTGCCGGCAAAATGCGTTTAATTAATACAACCGTTCTCAACTACGATGACCCGACTGCAAAAATCCAACGATTTCAGTCTATGCGATACAAATATCGTCAGTTTACCCTGTATCAATCTATCATACTGCTGATACAGTGCCCTTTCAGCCACAGGATCAATATTCGAGTCAGGTTCGTCAAAGATGTAAAGATCCTTTTCCGTATACAATGCGCGGGCAATCGCGATCTTCTGCAGCTGTCCTCCCGACAAAGCGATCCCCTTGTCATTTGTTTTTGGTCCCAGTTTCGTGTTCATTTTATCGTGCAGCTGTTCGATCAAGTCTGCCAGCCCCACATCCGCTGCTACTTTTTGTAACTTTGCATCCTCTTCCGCGTTCGACAATGCGATATTTTCCTTGATCGAAAAATCAAGAATGTTAAAATCCTGAAGCACAACCCCCATTTTAGCATAGTACTTTTCCAAATTAAATTGCGCTATGTCAATATCGTTCACCAAAATCTTTCCTTCTGTCGGCGTGTATAGACCACACAGCAGTTTGATGATCGTAGTTTTTCCGGATCCGTTTATCCCCACCAGCCCCACCTTCTCCCCCTGATCCAGGCGAAAGGAAAGATTTTTCAGAACATAGTTCTCACTGCCCGGATACATGAAGGAAACATTTTGGAACTCAACAGATACGATATTTCCGATCTCCATATCCGCTCTCGAATCATCCGGATACGCCAGCGTCTTAACGACAGGCTTCATATAGTTGAGCATCTGGCTGCCTGTCATGATACTGTCGCCTATGCTGTTCAGTATGGAACTACAGCGCAGCAGCAGTGTATTCAGAGACATAAACAGCCCGATATCCATCTTCCCCTGAAACAATAAAACTGTATTGTATACAAAACCGGCATACATCGTCAGATTTCCAAAGGCATCTGCCACGCAGCCATGCCCACACGAAATATGGTTCATTGCGCTGAACTGCATAAAAGATTCCTTGTTATACTGCGCCAGCTTGTTCTCTATCTGCGTTTCCATATGATACGCCCTGATATCCTTCTGTCGGGACGCATCGAATTTCAGCGAATTCAGCCAACGATACCTTCTGTTTATGGGAAACAATTGATTAAAAAATACTTCAAGCTTCTCGTTCAATTTGGCATTGATCAAAAACTGTACGCCGAATCCGGACGCCAGAAAAAGAACCAATATCGGAAACTTAAATAAAAGAAACCCTCCTCCAAGCAGCAGGACAAGACTCTGGCATACAATCGAAACTGCCGCCTTCATCAAGTTTTCCACGGCTTTGTAATTTACAAGGGCAAAATGTGCGCCGGAATGCAGATTCAGGAATTCGGCATCCTGCATGTACGCATACGGAATATGGGTAAATTTTTCTGCCAGCATCCGTTCCAACCGAAAATTGACTTGTGAGCACGTTGTCTGCACAAGTTTTTCCATCACACATTCCATATATTCACATACACCTTTTATGACAAGAACCCCCGCGATCAGCCCAAAACTGCCTGATATTGCAGCTGCAGGAGTCATTGCATTCATTAAAAGGATCGGCGAAAAAACAGAACACAGTACAAGTGATATATTCGCAACAATGCTGCCTGCAAATACCACACCTGTTTTTACCGTGCATGCCTGCGTCAGCGTTCTTGACGTGTCAAATAAAAACTGTATTTTTTTCATTCGGACTTCCCTTCTCTATGTGATCCCTATATCCTGTTTTCCTGCATATCCACCAAGGTACAAAACCTGCCCTTGTTTTTCAGCAAGTCTTCCATTTTCCCATCCTCAGCCAAAGAACCGTTTTCCAGCACCAGTATTCTTTCAAATTGATCGAGCAGCTCCAGTCTATGTGTCACAACGATCACAGTCTTGTCCTGAAACAAGTCCATGATCAGTGTCATGATCTTTTTCTGCGCGCCGGGATCCAGGCTTGAAGCCGGCTCGTCTAAAAGTATGGTATCCGGATTTTTATACAGCAGTCGGGCAAGCAGCAATCTCTTGCTCTCGCCCCCGGACAACTCTATGCCCGTATCGGAAAACAATTTGTCGATACATTCTGTAAGCGGCACGCCCTCCTTCCTAAACTTTTCCATCAACCCGACCTGTTCCAAAACCTGAACAGCTTTACTGTGGTCAATCGCAGCATCCCCTGCCGTTACATTCTCCTCAAGTGTAAACGGATAAGCAGCTGCGTCCTGAAACAACACGCCCAGATTTTTGTCGATATCGCCGCTTTGTATCATATTCCCATTATGTACAATACATCCTGTGTAATTTTTGTATAACCCTGTCATACATTTGATCAAAGTAGATTTTCCGGCTCCGTTGAGTCCCACCACTGCGACCTTTTCCCCTCTTCTGATCTGAACATTCAGATTTTTGAGGGCAAACTCATTTCTATTCGGATAACAGTATGAGATGTTCTTCAGATCCCACTCTATCCCCTCCGCTGAATGATCCTTATCATGAACTGCCGGCTCACGGTGATCTTCTGTGTGATCGTAAGCCGAAAAGCCCTCTATCCCGCTCGTATTTCTTGCGAATAACACGATGCTTTCAGTGAGTCGAAACAGCGTATTTCCCACGGTGAACAACAGAAAAAAGGCTGTAAAGACGCTCGAAGCATTTATTTTATTGAGATAAGAATCCTTATATACAAAGTACATATACAACAGCGAGAACATAAAAAACAACATGTGTTCAAAAAAGTATCTCTGTGTGAACTTACGCCTGCATACCTCACCATCCAGACAAGTCATTCTATCAAATAGCGATACCAATTTACTTTTTAAGATCTCCCACTCTCTAAGTACCCTGATCTCCTTGGCATACTGAGTCGAACTGACAACGTCCAAAATATAATTCGCGCTTCTGTCCATTACATTCTGTCGTGCGACGGCTTCTCTCTCGACCGCGATCTCTTTCTTGATACTATGCCAGAGGATCAGCATCCCCAGCAGCAGAAGCCCTGTATTATGGATCTGGATCAGCATAACCCAGGAAAACAGCAATGATACTCCCAGCCCGTGCATTTTAAAGAGCTGCTGCATCATCGCTCCCACGCCGGCTTTGCTTGTATCTGCCATATGAAGGATATACTGGTTTTCTCTCCAGAAACTTTCATTTTCAGTCGTTTCATAATCGATCGCAAATAATTTCGTATGAAGTTTGCGCTGCACGTATGATCTCGCTTTCGTTATGCAGTCATCCATCGCAAAGATGCATTGATTCATTACGATCCTGGCACCTGTCGAGATGACAAAAAATGCGATACATAGAGCGATACCGCGCTTGAGAGACCAGTCCCCTTCGCTTGTTGACCACGAGGCGATCTGATCAAAGAAAATGATCGGCAGTACGCTCTCCACCGCCACCGTGATGGCATATGCTATCGTAATGCGCCAATATTCAGGCGCTGCCTTTTTAATAAAGGAAACTGCACTCCAATATTTCATTTGCTCACCCTATCTCTGCACTTTCTTAATTGTCCCCAATTCTGAAGCAGAAAATAAATGTATTGTTTTATTTTGTAAAACCAATTTATATTTATGCTTTTCGATATCAATATCACTTATTTCTTCACTTTTTATCATAGCTTTTAGCTTCAATATATCTAAATCAAGCTCAATACAAATTGATTCATTTTCACATGCACTACCGAGTCTATAAAGAACATGTTCAAAGATTAACATATTTTTTACTCTTACATCATATCCGAACCTTTCCATAATAATAATGGAAAAATCTCTTACTATCTCATTTTCACCAACATTGCACTCAAATTGTTGATTGTATTCTTGAAATAGCAACAAAATATTACCGCACAGTTTTTCTATTATGGACAAAGTAAATCTAAATACAGGCAATACTATCGTTGCCAATCTTGATATTGTTCCGAGTACCTTAAATTCAACATTACTTGGCAAATGATAAAATGTCGAAAACAGTTTTGGATATTTTCTTAACATTTGTATTTCCGTAAATGGAATACCTATATCCCCATATTTTAATTCCCCAATTATTTCTTCCGCCCCATCCTTTAACAATGAATCTACATTTTTATCATACAATCTTGTCCCCGGAACAATAGAACATATATGAAAATAAGCTACTATGGGCTTTTCGATTCGATACAGCTTTAACAAAAGGTGAATAGTATTATTGATACTGCTCTCTGTTTCTCCCTCATATCCTAAAATCAATGATAGAATAGGTACTATTCCAGCCTCCATTACATTAATAACCGCTTGATATTGTTGATCAGAAATAATTCTTTTATTCATGTTTTTTAAAACAAAATCATCAGAACTTTCTATTCCGATTAGGATTTCAGAGCAGCCTGCTTGCTTCATTTTCCTCAATAACCCAAAATCCGAATTATAGTCACTCAATAATCAGCCTTGAGCGCACCCAGC
>CAJUQU010000131.1 GCA_910588595.1 uncultured Lachnospiraceae bacterium
CTGTGGTGGAGAAGATGATCGACCTTGATATGTTCGTGTCAAACGACACGTTCTTAGACAACAATAACCACTGCATCGCGGTGATCACAGGTCCGAACATGGCTGGAAAATCGACTTACATGCGCCAGTCTGCGCTGATCGTGCTGATGGCACAGCTCGGCAGCTTTGTCCCCGCAAAGAGTGCGGACATCGGCATTGTGGACAGGATCTTCACACGCGTGGGCGCGTCGGACGACCTTGCAAGCGGTCAGAGTACCTTTATGGTGGAGATGAACGAAGTTGCCAATATCCTTCGAAACGCCACGCCCAAAAGCCTGCTGGTGCTGGATGAGATCGGGCGCGGGACTTCGACATTTGACGGGCTGAGCATCGCGTGGGCTGTCATCGAGCATATCAGCAACAAGAAGATCCTCGGCGCAAAGACGCTGTTTGCGACGCACTATCACGAGCTGACAGAGCTCGAGGGCAAAATGAACAATGTCAACAACTACTGCATCGCGGTCAAGGAAAAGGGCGATGACATCATCTTTTTGCGCAAGATCATCAAGGGCGGCGCCGACAGGAGTTACGGAATACAGGTCGCGAAGCTTGCGGGTGTGCCGGATATGGTGATCGACCGCGCCAAGGAGATCGCGGAGCAGCTCAGCGACAATGACATCACGGCAAAGGTGCAGAGCATTCCGGTTGACACGAAGGGTGAGAAGAAAAAGCCGAAGCATTATGACGATGTGGACTTAGGACAGATGTCGCTGTTTGACACCGTCAAGGATGAGGACATTGTCAATGAACTCAAGGAGATCGATATTTCCAACCTGACGCCGCTCGACGCGCTGAACACGCTGTACAGGCTGCAGAATAAGCTAAAGAACCGATGGTAAAACAAAAGATCAGAAATGATCTGTTGGAGGATCAATAATGAATATTCATGTCAGAAGAGAACAGGAACAAGATCATCATATCGTTGAGGCTGTGACAAGAGCCGCATTCTCGTACCCTGAAAGAATCGAAAGAGGAGGGATCGGGTGTCCATATGAGCACTGGATGGTCCATGAGCTGCGCAGGCGGGATGGGATCCCTGACCTGAGTCTGGTTGCGGAGATTGATGAGCCCCTAACACAAGGTTCGCAGAGCGGTTGCGATGATCGTATTGTCGGGCATATCATCTGCAGCAAAGCCGAGGTGCGAACCGCCAATGGTGTTATTCCTGTCTTGAATTTTGGACCGCTTAGTGTGCTGCCGGCATACCAGCGAAAAGGGATCGGAAAAGCCCTCATTAATAATATGATACACAAAGCGACAGAACTGGGTTACGGCGCGATCCTGTTTTTCGGGAGACCGGAATACTACCCTCAATTTGGGTTTAAGGAAGCTTCCACATGGCAGATCACGGATTCGAATGGTTATGCTTATCCGGCGTTTATGGGAATGGAACTCATCCCTGGCTACCTGCCCTGTGCAAAGGGCGGGAAATATTATGAGTCGGACATTTATGATGATGAGCTGAACCGCGATAAAGTGCTTGCGTTTGAGGCGGATCAGGCAGTTCGAGATTCTGGTATTTGGACAGAGTAGAACGCCAGTTTGCAAATGCTGAACAAGAGAAAGGAACGGACAGATATGGCAGAGATACATGTGCTTGATGATGCTACAATTGACAAGATAGCGGCAGGAGAGGTAGTAGAGCGCCCCGCGAGTGTGGTCAAGGAACTGGTGGAGAATGCCATGGACGCGGGTGCCGGTGCTGTCACCGTCGAGATCAGGGATGGCGGCATTGAGTTTATCCGCGTTACGGACGATGGTTCCGGCATTGAACATGACCAGCTGCGCAGCGCTTTCATGCGCCATGCGACGAGCAAGATCAGCTCCGTCGTCGATCTGATGAGTCTGCACAGTATGGGATTTCGCGGGGAGGCGCTCTCGAGCATAGCGGCAGTGTCAAAAGTTGAGATCGTCACCAAGACGAAGAACGACATGACAGGGACGCGTCTGTGCATGGAGGGGGCGAAGGAGACCGTCTTCGAGGAAGTCGGCGCGCCCGACGGCACGACTTTCATGGTGCGGAACCTGTTCTTCAACACGCCTGTGCGCCGCAAATTTTTGAAGACGGCGATGACGGAGGCGAGCTATATTACGGATCTGTTAGAGCACATGGCGCTGTCGAGACCCAATATTTCTTTTAAGTACGTGATCAACGGGCAGACAAAATTCTACACAAACGGCGACGGGGATATGAAAGCCATCATATACCGCATCTTCGGCAGGGATATCGCCAATGAGATGATGGAATTTCGGGCTGTCGACGGCGATATTGTGCTGGAAGGGTTTCTTGGCAGACCGACACTAAACCGCGCCAACAGGAATTTCGAGAATTATTTTGTGAATAAGCGGTATATTAAGAGCAAGATCATCTCAAAAGCGATCGAGGAAGGGTATCAGTCCTACATGATGCAGCACCGGTATCCGTTCTGTGTCGTACATATTACGATCCCGCCGGAAAATGTCGATGTGAACGTCCACCCGACCAAGATGGAGGTGCGCTTTGCCAATCAGAACAGTGTCTACAAACTGATCGCCGAGCATGTGTCAGACTTTTTGTCCCGCCAGGAGATGATACCTGCCGCAACGCTGGGCACCGAGCAAAAGACTGCCAAAAAAGACAAGAAGGCGGAGCGGATAGCAGCGCCGGAACCGTTTGAAAAAGAGCGCAGGCTCGCGGAGGAAACCGGTGTGCAGATGCCTGTCCCGAATGTTTTGAGGGAGGAGAGCGGGTATAACAGTTCCCACGGCAGCAGTTATGATCACGACGGTGCTGCCGGCAAAAGGGACACGACAGGGGCGTTCCTGCTCAACAATAAAATGTCTTACAGCCGTGTGGAAGATGAAAGGGAGGACAAAGCTGACAGCTTTTTTGTGGACAACAGGCAAAAAGCTGTGCGCTCCGAGAACGCAGAGGAAACCGGACAGACAAGACCAAATTCCCTGGTTGGAAAGATACTGGGCGCACAGCCCAAAGAGACAGAGCCGAGAAATCTGGGCGTGATCAAGTCAAAGGATCAGATCATCGTCGAGAAGCCCGAGCAGCTGAACTTCTTTGACGAGAAGATCCTGACGCGGGAGGCAAAGCAGAAGTACCGGATCGTCGGACAGGTGTTTGATACCTACTGGATCATTGAATACCGCGACAAAATGCTGATGATTGACCAGCATGCTGCACACGAGAAGGTGAAGTACGAGCAGATATTGAGCAAAGTGGAAAACAGTGAGATCTATACACAAGTATTGACTCCGCCGGTCGTTATCAGCATCACCCCGAAGGAATCTGCCCTGCTCAATAGTTATGGGCAGTACTTCAAGGAGCTTGGATTTGAGATCGAAGATTTTGGCATGAATGCGTTCGCGATCAGGGGTGTTCCGCTTGACCTGTTTGGTCATGATATTAAGAATCTTTTCGAGGAGATATTGACTCAAATGGTCGAGAGTCCGGTGCGTGGTGTGCCACAGATCATTCGGGAAAAGATCGCATCGATGGCGTGCAAGGCGGCTGTCAAGGGAAACAATTCGCTGACATACGAGGAAGCGGATCAATTGATTGAACAATTGTTGGAGCTCGACAATCCATACAATTGCCCTCATGGCAGACCGACAATCATTTCAATGTCTAAGTATGAAATCGAAAAAAAGTTTAAACGCATCATCTGAATCTATTAACATAGGCAATAGATTCTCAAATATTAGGGAAGTGTGGTTATAATATAAGATGAACAAGAATTTGTTTGCAACGATTAAAAAATCAAAAAAGACACCGATCGAGAGAGAGTTAGAACGTATTGCCCGCAAGGAGGCGAGACTCACCAAACAAGCAGTACAGTACAAGACTGCCAGCTGGAAGGAAAACCTGGAACAGAAGATCCCACCGAAAGTATATACAAACCTCCAATCAGGTTTTTGTAAGGCATTCGAGCTTATTTTTGAGAAGGGAACGACTCTGATCGAAAAGACGTACTCCAGAGACGAGATGGAACTGGATTTTCAGGTAAATGATTATGCTGTTGACCTAAAGGGCGGGAAAAAAGAACTCCAACAATTGAAACTGGGTGTCGATCGCGGAAATCTTGTCAATATGGCTATCAGCACAGTTGAGGGTATCGGTCTGGGGGCACTTGGCATTGGTCTGCCAGACATTGTACTGTTCCTGTCAGTGATCCTCAAAGGAACATATGAGACGGCTGTTCAGTACGGATTTTCTTATGATTCTCCGCGTGAAAAGCTGTTCATACTAAAGCTGCTCGAGACAGCAATGTTAAAGGGAGATGCCTGGATCGCATGCAATGCAGAGACCGACAGCTTTTTTGTCTCCAATGGCGTCTGGGTGGAAACCAAGTTTCAGGAGCAGGTCAAAAGAACGGCAGATGCGTTTGCGGTTGACATGCTGCTCGCCAAATTTGTGCAGGGGATTCCTGTTGCAGGTATCCTCGGCGGCATCAGCAATCCGGTTTATTACAGACGCATATTGTACTATGTGCAGTTAAAATATCAAAAGCGGTATCTGCTGCAAAAATCACTTTCAGATTTTTGACCGGCGTGCATGATCGAGCGCGCAAGATGTATAAATGAAAAAGATTAGGAGCAGATATGAAAAAGCCATTGATCATACTGACCGGTCCGACAGCGGCCGGCAAAACAAAACTTTCAATAGAGCTTGCAAAGTCTGTAAAGGGTGAGATCATCTCCGCGGATTCCATGCAGGTATATAAACATATGGACATTGGTTCAGCCAAAATAAAGGCAGACGAGATGCAGGGGATCAAACACTATCTTGTAGATATTTTGGAGCCGACACAGGATTTCAATATTGTTCTGTTCCAGCAGTACGCAAAGCAGGCGGTCTCTGACATCTATGAAAAAGGCAGGATCCCGATCATTGTGGGCGGGACCGGCTTCTATATCCAGTCCGTGCTCTACGATATTGACTTTCAGGAGAGCGAGGAGGACACAGCGCTACGGGCAGAGCTCGAACAACTCGCACAGGACAGAGGCGCGGAGCATCTTCACGATATATTGAGGGACTGCGATCCCAAAGCGGCTCAGGAAATCCATGCCAACAATGTCAAGCGGGTGATACGCGCGATCGAATTTTACAGACATACGGGCAGAAGGATCTCCGATCATAACGCGGCGGAGCGTCAAAAGACATCCGCGTATGACTCCCGTTATTTTGTCCTCACAGACAGGCGGGAGAGATTATACGAAAATATCGACAGGCGTGTGGATATGATGATCGATGAGGGGCTTGTCGATGAGGTGAAACATCTGATGGATATGGGATGCAGGCGGGATTCAACTGCCATGCAGGGACTTGGCTACAAGGAGATCGTCTCATATCTGTCGGGGGAGATCACACTGGATGAGGCGGTCTATATCATCAAGCGCGACACACGTCATTTCGCAAAGCGGCAGCTCACCTGGTTCCGGCGGGAACGGGATGTGATCTGGATCGAAAAAGACCGATTTGCATACGATGACGAAAAAATGTTAAACTATATGAAAAAGATGAGCGCCGATGTGCTCCATCTTTCCTGACAGACAATACAGCATGAAAAATGACGAAAGGAAACGAAGACAAAAATGAAGAGGACAAACGATGAGAACATGACTGCCCAGGACATGTACAAAGAACTGGGCATTTCAGATAAAGTATACCGTTTCAGCAAAGATATCCTGGACAGTCTGAGACCGCGCTTTGACGAGATCGACCAGACTGCAGAGTACAATCAGCTAAAGGTCCTAAAGGCAATGCAGGACAACAAGGTCAGCGAGGCGTGTCTGCTGGGCACGACGGGATATGGCTATAATGACATTGGCAGAGATGCCCTGGAGGCAGTGTACGCGTCGATTTTTCACACGGAGGACGCGCTTGTCAGACCCCAGATCACCTGTGGTACTCACGCGCTGGCGCTGGCACTCATGAGCAATCTGCGGCCCGGTGATGAACTTTTATCGCCGGTGGGAAAGCCATATGACACGCTCGAGGAAGTGATCGGGATCCGCCCGTCGAAGGGGTCGCTTGCGGAGTATGGGATCACCTACAGGCAGGTGGATCTGCTCGCGGACGGCAGCTTTGATCTTGACAATATCCAAAAAGCTCTCAATGATAAGACGAAGCTTGTCACGATCCAGCGCTCCAAGGGATATCAGACAAGACCGACGCTGTCGGTCAAAAGGATCGGGGAACTGATCGCGTTCATAAAGGGGATCAAGCCGGATGTCATCTGTATGGTAGATAATTGTTACGGAGAGTTCGTGGAACGCGTCGAACCTGCCGATGTGGGGGCTGACATGGTAGTCGGCTCGCTGATCAAGAACCCAGGAGGCGGACTTGCCCCGATCGGTGGATATATCGCCGGCAAGAAAGGATGCATTGAGAATGCGGCATACCGGCTGACATCTCCCGGACTTGGCAAGGAGGTTGGCGCATCTCTTGGGATCCTCAGGGATTTTTATCATGGACTGTTCCTTGCGCCAACCGTGACAGCCAGCGCTTTAAAAGGCGCTGTTTTTGCGGCAAATATCTACGAAAAACTCGGATTTAAAGTCGTTCCTGACAGTGTGGAATCAAGGCATGACATCATACAGGCTGTCGAGTTTGGAACGGCGGAGGGCGTGATCGCCTTCTGCAAGGGGATCCAGGCGGCAGCCCCGGTTGACAGCTTTGTGACACCGGAGCCATGGGATATGCCCGGATATGACAGTCCGGTCATCATGGCGGCGGGGGCATTCGTGTCCGGCTCATCGATCGAGCTGAGTGCAGACGGTCCGATCAAACCTCCATATGCCGTGTATTTTCAGGGCGGTCTCACCTTTGAGCACGCGCGGTTCGGCATCATGAAAACGCTTCAGAGTGTAGTTGACGCAGGAATCGTGCAGATTTAAAAAAAGTATTAATAATTTGATAAATTTTTCCAAAATAGGAAATATGTCGAAAAAAATCTAATCTTTTTTATGTACAGACTTGATTTAGTGTGGTAAGATAACTAAATGGAGAGCAAGGCATACAATACATGAGCCTTTTTAAAGAATTATATGCAAAGGATGAGCTGCCTTATGACAAATTTATGAGGCTTGGGCCGGAGAGTCTTTCGGATGCCGAGCTTCTTGCTATCATGCTCAGAACTGGAACGAGGGAAAAGACTCCTATCGAGCTTGGGCGGGATGTTTTGAAACTGGCAGGAAAGGGAATGGGACTTCTGGGGCTGTATCACTTTAATATAAGGGATCTAATGCAGATACCTGGAATCGGAGAGGTCAAAGCGGTGCAGTTGTTGTGCATTGCCGAGATCGCGAAGAGAACCTCCAATCTGCAGGCAAGACCAGAACTGACTTTCGACAAGCCAGAGACAGTAGCGGCTTACTACATGGAGAGAATGCGGCACAGGGACACTGAGCAGCTCATGCTGGTGCTTCTGGATGCCAAACGGCATATCGTAAATGAGTCCATTTTGTCGACAGGCACTTTTAACACAACGTTGATCTCACCGAGGGACATCTGTATCCGGGCGATGCGCAATGAGGCGTCCTATATTGTAATCCTTCATAACCACCCAAGCGGCGATCCGACACCCAGCAGACAGGATGTGCTGGTGACACAGAAGATAAAGGAAGTATCCGATTTAGTTGAAATTCCGTTGCTGGATCATATCATCATTGGGGACAACAGATATACCAGTTTTATACAAAAAGGACTTTTATGAGAAACAGAAAGGAGTTGTTATGTTGGCTAACAACGCATTTGGTATCGATCTGGGTACCAGAACGATCAAGATTTACAATGCTCACAATGACAATGTTATTGTCGAGAAAAATATGATTGCGATTGAGGATAAGAAAAACTTATTTGCATATGGTGATTCTGCATTTGAAATGTTTGAGAAAGCGCCATCTAATATTGAAATCTCATATCCGCTCTGCAACGGAGTGATCGCGGATATTAAAAATATGCAGCTGATTCTTAAGAACTTTATACTGGACTGCAACAAGGGGTCCGTGAAACCCGCAGAGTTTTATATCGCAGTCCCTTCCGATATCACTGAGGTCGAGAAGAGGGCATTTTCTGACCTGGTGAAAGATGCAAATATCAAGGCAAAGAAGATCCTGCGCGTCGAGAAGGCTGTTGCAGACGGTTTGGGACTTGACATCGATGTCAAGAACGCGCAGGGGATCCTCGTTGTCAATGTCGGTTTCCATACAACGGAGGTCTCGATCCTCTCACTGGGCGGGATCGTCCTCAGCCGTCTGATCAAAGTTGGCGGACAGAAATTTGATGAATCGATCAAGAATGCGATCCGCAAGGAGTTCAGCCTGATCGTCGGCAGCAAAACTGCCGAAAATGTAAAAATCGACCTGCGGGAACTTGAGGAGGACAAGAGAAAGGCTGTAGTATACGGACGCGACATTGTGACAGGGCTTCCCATGGAGAAAGAGATTCCGACCAACTTGGTGAGCGAGAGTATGCTGGAGAATTTTAATGTGATCATTGACAATATCAGGGTCATTCTGGAGAGAACACCGCCAGAACTCTCTGCGGATATCTTCCGGAGAGGAGTCTATCTGACGGGGGGCGCATCGCAGGTGGCACATCTCGCAGAGCTGATCGCAAAAGGGACAGGTCTTAAAGTGAATGTGAGTGAAAATCCTGTGTCAGGCGTTGCCCTTGGACTTGCAAAGATCATTAAGGATGACAACTATAAATCTGTCGCTTATCTTGAAGGAATGGGGCGCTAATATTCATGAGTCCGGTGATAAAGAGAAAGAGGGATAAGTTCTCTATTCCAAGCAAATATCTACTGTTGATCTTGACGTGTATCTGTGTGGCACTCATGGCAGTGACATTTTTTACGGATTATTCCGCGTCTCCTCTAAATAAATTGGTAGGCTATGTCATTGTTCCTTTTCAGAACGGTGTCAGCCGTGTCGGCACATGGATCTCCGTCAGGATGGATGAACTTGGCGAATTGAGGATCGTGCTGCAGGAGAATCAGGCGCTCAAACAGCAGATCGATGAGCTGACTGTCCAAAATACGCAGCTCCAACAGGATAAATATGAGCTCAACTATCTCCGTGAACTGTACAAACTCGATGAACAGTACAGCGGCTATGAGAAGGTGGGTGCCAGAATCATAGCCAGAGACAGCGGCAACTGGTTTCACGCATTCACGATCAACAAGGGCACTGATGATGGACTTGCCGTCGATATGAATGTAATTGCCGATGGCGGGCTTGTCGGAAGGATTGTCGACATCGGTTCCAACTGGGCAAAAGTCAATGCGGTGATCAATGATGATTCCAATGTCAGCGGTATGGTGCTTGCAAGTTCGGATAATTTGATGGTTCAGGGGTCACTCCAGCTGATGGCGGACGGTGTCATCGGTTTCGGACAGCTCAATGATTCGCAGAACAGAGTCGAGGTTGGTGATAAAGTTGTCACCTCCAATATCAGCGACAAGTATCTGCCGAGCATCCTGATCGGATACATTAGTGAGATCGATCAGGATGCCAACAATATCACAAAATCCGGGAAGATCACGCCAGCAGTCGACTTCGAACATCTTGAGGAGGTGCTTGTCATCTTGAAAACAAAGCAGCAGATTAAGGATTAACAGATTCATGAAGAGAAATATTATATTATTTTTTGTGATATTATGTGGATTCGTCCTTCAGACAACACTTTTTCAGACACTCAGCTTTGGAGGGATCTCTCCTAATATATTGATCATCATCACGGTTTCCTACGGTTTTATGCACGGTAAGAAATACGGCATGGTCGTGGGATTCATATGCGGGATGCTGATGGATATTTTTTACGGAAGTGTTCTGGGATTTTACGCACTGGTCTACTTGTACATAGGTGCTGCCAATGGCGTATTTCACAGTATATTTTATCAGGACGATATCAAGCTGCCACTTGTGCTGATCCTGACGAGTGACTTTGCTTACTCCTTTACATGTTATGTATTGCTGTATCTTTTGAGAAGAAGATTTGATTTTGTTTTTTATCTCAAAAGTATTATAATACCTGAGATCGTTTACACAATTTTTGTTACAGTGTTTATATATCCGTGTATCCTGTTTTTGAACAGGACAAAGGATGATTTTGAAAGAGGTGACAATAAGGTTGTTTAAAAGGATTGGCGA
>CAJUQU010000132.1 GCA_910588595.1 uncultured Lachnospiraceae bacterium
ACAGGCAGGTCGTGAATCGGGAGGAACAGATGTGCATGGATTATCCGGAGATCGTCAGTTCCCTTGCATTGCTGCTCGGCGCTGGCATGACGGTTCCAAACGCGTGGAACAAGATCGCAAAGGATTATCAGAAGCGTTGTGAAAAAGGCGGTGCGAAGCGGTATGCTTACGAGGAGATGATTCTGACGATCTATGAGATGGAGAGCGGTGTCGCGCAGGCAAAAGCATATGAGCGCTTCGGACGGCGATGCCGTATTCCGAGTTATAACAAGCTGTCCACCATGCTTGCGCAGAATCTCAGAAAAGGAACCGCCAACCTGCCAATCCTGTTAAAAGAGGAGGCTGCCGGAGCTTTTGAGGAGCGGAAGCATACCGCGAGAAAGCTAGGAGAAAAGGCAGGGACGAAACTGTTGATGCCCATGATGATGTTTTTGGGGATCACGATGGTGATCATCATGGTGCCGGCGTTTCGAAACTATTTATCGTAAGCGGCAAAAGTATTTGAATGATAGAAACCATAAATAACATTGAGAAAGAAAGAGGAAAAAATATGAGAGATTTGAGAAGTTTTATTAGGGAAGAAGAAGGAATGGGAACGGTTGAGATCGTGTTGATCATCGTCGTGCTGATCGCGATCGTAGCAATATTTAAGAACAGCATCACATCACTTGCAAACGAACTGCTCAAAAAGGTGACAAAAAATGCTAAGCAGATTTGATGCATACCTGACGGTATATCTTTCCCTGACCTTTGGCATTGTCCTATCGCTGCTCTTTGTCCTGATCGAGGGCGCAGCGATAGGCGCCGTAAGGGCGCAGGCAGAGATCGTGGCTGATCTCGGGTTAGACTCGGTATTTGCTGAATATAACAGAGAGATCCTAGATCAGTATGAGCTGTTTTTTGTTGATACTTCCTATGGAAGTATCAACGGGGGGATCGGCATGGTAGAAATGCACCTGTCAGACTATATGAGTTATAATACGGAGCCGGACAAAGGTCTTGTGATGCCGTTTGAATACAATCTACTGGAGCTCAAAAATCCATATCTTGAAATATCCGACGTATCTTTTGCGAGTGATGACCAATGTATGGTGTGGAAAGCGCAGGCAGTGGAGTACATGAAGGCAGTCTATGGAGGCGATCTCATCTCCAGAATACAGGAACAGATCGACACAGTGGAGCGCAAAGGGCTTACCGGCAAAAACACAGTGGATCAGGCTGCAGCACAGAAGCAGGAGCTCGACGAGTTCCTTGCTGATAAAGGAATCATAGAGATTGACACAGAGAGCGCGGAGGGGTATTCCTATCAAAAAGTTTCAGGTATATTGGACAAGGTAATCGGCGGAGGGATCCTGGCATTTGCCCTTCCGAGTGGGAAGTCTGTGTCAGGCGCGGTGATGGATACGGGACCGTATTTTTCCGCGCGTCTAAAAGCCGGGACGATCAATCAGGGAATCGGACTGCACCACAATGTCAGCAGTGCTGACAGCTTCGTGGACGAATTGATCTATGGGGAGTACCTGATGAAGAAGTGTGGCAGTTATACCAAACCGAAAGATCAAGGGCTTTTGAAATATCAGATCGAGTATATATTATATGGATATAACAGTGATGCCGGCAATCTGAGGCGCAGTGCGGAGGTACTGTTTGCACTCCGGTGTGCAGCGAACCTGGCAAGCATCCACTCGGATATGGACAAACAGGCACAGGCAGAGATGGTGGCAGTGGTCATCTGTACACTGCTTCTGTCACCGGAATTGACTGGACAGATGAAAACATTGATCCTGACCGCATGGGCGATCGAGGAGGCGATGTCAGACATGCAGCAGTTATTCGATGGAAACCGCGTTCCCCTGATCAAGGGAAAAGGAGACTGGAACACAGGCATGTTTGGTATTGTTACAGGAGACCTGCCTGATATAAAAGGCAGCCAAAAAACGACAGGACTGTCATATCAGGATTATCTAAGGATATTTTTGGGACTCATGGACAAGGACACGAAGGCGGCAAGAAGTCTTGATATCGTGGAGATGGATATCAGGCAGACGGATGGAAATGAACATTTTCGAATAGACGCATGCATTGATTACATGAAGGCATATTTTGGGTTCGAGGATAATAACGGGCATGATTTTGTCTTCTACAGAGAAATGTGTTACGTATAAAAATCCATGAAAACCAGAGGAGTGGACGGATGTTCTTTTGGATGCGGGATAGGAAACGATAAGAAAAAGAGATAAATAAGAAGGGAGGAATCTTGCTCTCCATGAACAAAATAATAGATTTCCTTGCAGATGCATTAAAAAGAATGTCCGCCTGCTCCCCTGAAACCAGATCACAGAAGGGGCAGAAGGCAGGAATGACTGTAGAAGCATGTTTCGTGCTGCCGGTTTTTCTGTTTGCATTTCTAAATATCATGTCTATTGTCGAAATTTACCGTCTGCAGGGAAACATGAGTGCTGCGATGCACGATACGGCAAAACAAATGGCAGTGTATGGGTATGGATACCGGCAGATTGGCGGCGGTTCGGGAGGGGCGGCTGAGTCACTCGGACTGACTTATCTGTATGCGGCGGGGAAAGTGCGGATGAAGCTTGGAGAGGCTTATCTGGACAGTTCGCCGCTCGCTGGAAGCAGCCGATCGATCTCATGGCTGCGGTCCTCCGTCATGCAGGATGATGACTGTATTGATCTGGTGGCGGAGTACCGCATTGAACCACCGGCAGCAATAGCCGGATATCAATCGCGAGTGCTGTACAATAGAATACGCACAAGGGCATGGACCGGATACGACAATGCTGCTCACAGTTCAAGTGGTGCTGCACAGGAAGAAATCGTCTACATTACGGAGAAGGGAAGTGTATATCACCGGTCCAGGGTATGCAGTTATCTAAAGCTTTCCATTGCGGCAGTCAACAGGAGCTTTCTGGATACACAGCGAAATCAGGATAACAGTAAGTATTACCCCTGTCGTGAATGCGGGGGTGCCTGCGGCAGTGTCGTCTATATTACGGATTATGGAAACAGGTATCATTCAACGCTTGGATGCAGTAGTCTGAAAAGGACAGTCATGGCAGTGCTGATATCGGAGACAGGCGGCAGAAATGCATGTAGCAAATGTGGGTGAAAAATGATTATGAAGTATAATCCAGAATGTAATACATTAGTAATATTTATGTGGAATAGGAGGGTAAAATGAGTTTGGAAATGCGGTTGATCATTTACAAAATATTGATGGCTTTGATCGGAGTACTGCTGTTTGTCGCAGGAATTGTGGATATTCGAAAGAGACAGATCAGCAGTGTGCAGCTGGTATTCCTGCTGCTCGTGTGCTGTGCAGTGCTCCCATTAAAAGAGGATCTTAACACATTCGATGCAGTGGGCGGATTGACGATCGGACTTTGCGCGATCGGTGTGTCTGTTGCCACAAGGGAGCAGATCGGAAAAGGAGACGGTATCGTGATCGCAGCGCTGGGCATTGCGCTGGGGGTACGCAGATGTCTATGGATGGTATTTGCTGCTTCATTTATGATGTGTGCGGCTGCGATCATTGTCCTGTTGTTGAAGAGGGGGAGCAGACAGACAAGATTGCCTTTTCTGCCAGCGATATTTGCAGGGTATCTACTATGCATGTACTGGTAAAAGATCACGGTGAGCCAGCGTACTTTACGGTGGAAGCTGCATTGATCATGCCGGTGGTGATGCTGCTCACTGTGATGATGATCTTTCTGGCGATCTACAGTTATGACAGGTGTGTCATGGAACACAGTGCATATGAGGCTGCGCTGCAGGGAACAAAAAGCCACTTTAAGACAGCAGAGGAAGCACAGTCAGCGGCGTGTGCAGCAGCAGAAAGACTTGTCAGGGGAAAACTGTTTGCCATGTATGACTTTCGTTATGATGTGGCGGTCGATGCGGCAAGTGTGACTGTGACATATCACTGTGTTGTAAATATGCCGCTTGTGACGTGGCTTGGCGAGTATGTGTCTGGAATCGACACGGCACTCGATGTCAGCAAAAGTGCAGGACGTCTGAGACAGACAAGGGCGATCCGCGACTCCAGGATATTGAACGGATTAATTGCAGAGTAAGAGTTTTGGAGGATTGGCATGAGAGAAAGTATGCCTGATGTCAGCTTCGAGAGGAGCATGAATCACAATTATTTGATACTGAGTAAGTGCAGTTTTTTTGGCAAAAGTGAGGAGCAGAGTATAGATTACCGCACAAAGATGATCCTGGGAAACCGTATACCGGGGCTTTTGCCCATCACGCACAGACTGATTAATGGGGAGAGCCGCTACTATTATGAGATCAATTCCCTTCAATCGATGGATCGGCTCTATGATAAGACAGAAATAAGGTATGAAGAGTTGAGACGCCTGTTATCGGGTTGTGTGGGTCTTTTTGAGAGGCTCGAAGAATATCTGCTTGATGGGACACAGATCATCATGAGACCTGAATTGATTTATATGAATGTGGAGAAGATGGAGCCCTATTTTGTCTGCTATCCGGATTATGAGGGGGATGTGAGACTGTCTTTTATGGAATTTATCGACGAAGTTCTCACCAAGATCGACCATACAGATGAGCGTGCAGTGATGCTTGGGTATCAGATTTACCGCTATACCAGAAATCCCAATTATGTCATCAGTGAGATCGGAAATATGATGGATCATATGATAGTCAATATGGCTCACAGAGAGAACGACTTTGTGCAGACTGTGGCTGATCCATCAACAAAGATCTCATATGTTCCCTCAAATGACAGTGCGCAAAGGGAAGTGGGATCATATGTTCAAACAAGATGTACCAGTCAGATCCATGTGGAAGACGGCAACAAGAATCGGGAGAGTTTTGCGGAACATTCTTATGAGGAAGATGAAGGTGTCATGACATCAGAACAGATATTAGGAGGCAGGACAAAGATCACCAGGGATCTGGCAGGGGGGATCTTCTGCATATTTATATCACTGTGTTCCGGGGGGATCATACTGGCTTCACACATCAGTCATACATTCAGGCTCGAAGGCGATCAGGAACTGTATTTATACGGTGCAATGGCGATGGCTTTGATGGCGGCATTCCTGTTTTTTGCGTGCTATGTCAATAGGCGACGGCAGTATAAGGGGACTGCGCCGGCAGATGACGGCGAAGATGAGGACAATGAGGCGCTGCAGTATTATACAGCTGTTGAAGAGCCATACGATACCCGCAGAGCCTGTTGCGATCAGCCGCACAATATACCCGGAGAGGCAGAGAAGACAAAAAGCGGCATTGAGACTGTGCATCTGGGAGATGGAATTGTGGAGGAGCGGATATTGTGCGGACGTATGAATGGCAGAGAAGTCAATATCTCCCTGGACAGACTTCCCATGACGGTCGGAAAACTTGCCAATGTGTCCGATTTTGTGATCGATGATGCAGCTGTCAGCAAAATGCATGCGCGTTTTGAGGAGCGTGAAGGCAGAGTGTATTTGTGTGACCTTAATTCGACAAACGGAACCGTTCGCAATGGTGTGCTTCTGGGCATCAATCAGTCAGTGGCGCTGGAACCCGGAGACAGGCTTAGATTCGGAAGGACATACTTTACATATTGCTGACTTTCACCAAAATGAGACGGGTTACGCTTCACTAGATTGAGATTGTGTCACTTGATAAGACGGGTCTGTTCCGTTTGTATTGTGACACTTTTAACAAGTTTGCCGGCGTCCGCAGAAAATGAAACTGGTTACATTCCATTAGATGGTTCCACTTGTTTTTTATTGTATTATCAGACAATGCTATAGTAATTATGAACTAAAATATTTTAGGAATGAGTAAACAATAAGCTTGCAATATGACAGGCTTATTGTTATAATGACGATATACAGAAATGTTTTGGTGATTTAAATATAAAATTGTCACAAAGCGGAGTTGTTGTTATGGAAACAGGAGGTTACAAATTTATGGGACTTGATGCAAAAAATGCGATTGAAAGCGGCAAAACGGCGCTTGGTATTGAGTTTGGTTCGACCAGGATCAAGGCAGTGTTGATCGACCAAAACCATGAGGTGCTTGCCATTGGAAATCACGACTGGGAGAATCAGCTGGTAAACAACATCTGGACTTACAGCCTTGATGCGGTATGGAAGGGACTGCAGGACTGTTACCAGGATCTGGCAAAGTCTGTGCAGGAGAAGTATGGAACACCGATCAGGACACTTGGCTCACTGGGTTTCAGCGCTATGATGCACGGATATATGGCATTTGACAAAGCCGGGGAGCTCCTGGTGCCGTTTAGGACATGGAGAAACACGATCACACAGGAGGCGAGCGAGAAGCTCACGGAGCTTTTTAAGTATCATATTCCGCAGAGGTGGAGCATTGCCCATCTGTACCAGGCTATTTTGAATGGAGAGGACCATGTTGATAAGGTAGATTTTTTTACGACGCTTGCGGGCTACATCCATTGGCAGCTGAGCGGAGAGAAGGTGCTTGGTGTAGGCGAGGCGTCCGGTATGTTTCCGATCGACATTGACTCAAAATGCTTTAACGAGCGGATGATCGCACAGTTTGACGAGCTTGTCACGGACAAGAACTTTTCGTGGAAGCTTGCGGACATCATGCCCAAAGTGCTGGTTTCAGGAGACAGGGCAGGTACGTTGACAGAGGCAGGCGCAAAGCTCCTTGATGTGACAGGTACTCTGCAGGCAGGCATTCCGATGTGTCCGCCTGAGGGTGATGCAGGCACTGGCATGGTGGCGACAAACAGCGTCGCACAGCGCACTGGAAACATCTCGGCTGGCACGTCTGTGTTTGCGATGGCAGTGCTCGAGAAAGACCTGTCAAAGTCCTACGATGAACTTGACCTGGTGACAACGCCGGACGGAAGTCTTGTGGCGATGGTGCACTGCAACAATTGTACTTCGGACTTAAATGCATGGGTAAATCTGTTTAAGGAATTTCAGGAGATGATGGGGCAGAAAGTAGATATGAACGAACTCTATGGAAATCTTTACAGAAAGGCGCTTGAGGGTGATGCAGACTGTGGCGGACTCCTGGCTTATGGATATTTTTCGGGCGAGCATGTGACAGGATTTGAGGAGGGCAGGCCGCTTTTCGTGAGAACGCCCGATGCGAAGTTCAATCTGGCGAATTTTATGCGCGTCAATCTGTTCACGGCGCTTGGCGCGATCAAGATCGGTATGGATATTTTGTTTAAGCAGGAGCATGTCACACTCGATGAGCTTCTTGGACACGGCGGACTGTTCAAGACCGAGGGTGTCGGTCAAAAAGTCGTGGCGGCGGCGGTCAACGTGCCGGTATCTGTTATGAAGACCGCAGGCGAGGGCGGCGCATGGGGCATTGCAGTCCTGGCAAATTATATGATGAACAAAGGTGCAAAAGAGTCACTCAGCGATTATCTGAACAACAAGGTATTTGCGGACGAGGAGTCTGTGCGCATGGAGCCCGATGCAGCTGATGTCGCTGGCTTTGAGACTTTTATAGAGCGCTATAAGAAAGGGCTTGCGATCGAGCGCGCAGCAGTGCAGAGCATGTGAAGTACCTTGGAGGCTGCTAAGAGTTTTTAACCTTTTTGTATGGAGGAAAGATAGATGTTAGAGGAATTAAAGAGAAAAGTATATGAAGCAAATATGGACCTGCCCAAGTACGGTCTGGTCACATTTACATGGGGCAATGTGAGTGCTATCGACAGGGAGAGCGGTCTGTTTGTCATCAAGCCAAGCGGTGTTGACTACGATCTGTTAAAGCCGGATGACATGGTAGTCATGGATCTGAATGGAAATAAGGTGGAGGGAAAGTACAATCCGTCGTCTGACACACCGACACATCTGGAGCTGTATAAGGCATTTCCGGAGATTGGCGGCATCGTACATACCCACAGCACCTACGCCACGAGCTGGGCACAGTCCGGCAGGAGCATTCCCTGCTATGGAACGACACATGCCGACTATATGTATGGGGAGATTCCCTGCGCGCGCGTGCTCACGCAGGAGGAGATCGATGATGGATATGAGAAAAATACAGGAACTCTGATCATAGAGACATTCAGGGAAAAGGATGTCATGGCAGTTCCGGCAGTGCTCTGCAAGAATCACGGACCCTTTGCATGGGGCAAGGACGCGCAGGAAGCGGTGCACAACGCAGTCGTTCTGGAGGAGGTCGCAAAGATGGCACTCTTCACAGAGCAGCTGAACAGGGACGTGGAACCGGCACCGCAGCGTATCCAGGATAAGCACTACTACAGAAAGCATGGTGCAAATGCGTATTATGGCAATAAGGTGGAATAGAACGGCTGGCGAAAAGCTCTCCAAGCCGCATGGACAGGTGCTGGAAAGGAAATATGGATGAAAAATATCAAGGTATATGATGCAGAAAAATATTTGACTTCCGCGTTCACGAGTGTGGAAAAGAATATTTACAAAGGCAAAAATCCGTACTATAATGGTGAAAGATGGCAAAGTGAGGAATTGTATGTTACCTCTCTGACTTTTGAGCAGGAGCCCGATCTGGGGGAGGGGGAGACACCGCAAAATATTTCGCAATGCCCCTTAGAAGGTATCCTGGATATGTACGGGGTGTTTGTGACGGATTTTTATGACGAGCTGAATGCCCAGAGTGAATGCACCTGTTATCAAGAGTTTGGGGCACATGATCCGGAAAATATAAAACAGCTTCTGGGGATCGTCGGAAAGCATGTGTATGAGCAGAAAGTCTATGCAGATGATCTGGACGAAGAAGAACTGGAAAACTATAAAAATATGTCTGAGGAAGAACTGGAAGAGGAAGGCATCATTTGGTATGATACTGTTGTAGAATAAATTAAAAATGGAGGATAAAACAATGACAAATTTGGAGCTTCAAAAAATGGCAAATGAAGTTCGTAAGGGTATCGTCACAGGCGTTCACGCGGCAAAAGCAGGACATCCAGGCGGATCGTTATCGGCGGCGGATATCTATACGTATCTTTACTTTGAGGAGATGAACATTGATCCGAAGGATCCGAAGAAAGCGGACAGAGACCGCTTTGTGCTATCTAAGGGACACACGGCGCCGGGACTTTACTCAGCACTGGCAAACCGCGGTTATTTCCCGGTAGAGGATCTGGTGACGTTGAGAAAGCTGGGGTCTTATCTGCAGGGACATCCCTGTATGCAGCATGTCCCGGGAGTTGACATGTCCTCTGGTTCCCTTGGACAGGGGATCTCTGTAGCATGTGGTATGGCACTTGGCGCAAAGATGTCAGACGCGGATTACAGAGTGTACACACTGCTCGGTGACGGTGAGATCGAGGAAGGACAGGTCTGGGAGGCTGCCATGTTTGCGGGACACAGAAAGCTTGACAACCTCTGTGTGATCGTTGATAACAACGGACTGCAGATCGACGGCAAAATAGAGGATGTATGTTCTCCGTATCCGATCGACAAGAAGTTTGAGGCGTTCAATTTCCATGTGATCAATCTGGACGATGCACATGATTTTGACAAGATCCGGGCAGCGTTTGAGGAGGCAAGGCAGACCAAGGGTATGCCGACAGCGATCATAGCTCATTCATTGAAGGGCAAGGGTGTATCGTTCATGGAAGGAAACGTGGATTGGCATGGCAAAGCTCCAAACGATGAGGAGTACGCAGTCGCGATGGCAGATTTAGAGAAGATCGCACAGCAGTTGGCGTAGAAATTGAAATTATATTTCATTGTGGATCTGTGCGTAACAGCCAGATCTACAGGAAGGAGATAAAATGGCAGAGATCAAAAAAATCGCAACAAGAGAGAGCTACGGAAACGCTCTCGTTGAAATAGGAAAAGAGAATCCGGATTTAGTCGTTCTTGACGCTGACCTTGCAGCAGCCACCAAGACAGGTGTGTTCAAGAAGGCATTTCCAGAGAGACATATTGATTGTGGAATCGCAGAGTGCAACATGGCAGGTGTGGCAGCCGGACTGTCGCTTGCCGGCAAGATTCCGTTTATGAGTTCTTTTGCAATGTTTGCTGCAGGACGTGCTTTCGAGCAGGTGAGAAATTCTATAGGATATCCGCATCTGAATGTCAAGATCGGCGCGACACATGCAGGTATTACGGTAGGAGAGGACGGTGCGTCCCATCAGTGCAATGAGGATATAGCCCTGATGCGCACGATTCCCGGAATGGTTGTTATGTGTCCGGCAGATGATGTCGAGGCAAAGGC
>CAJUQU010000133.1 GCA_910588595.1 uncultured Lachnospiraceae bacterium
ACTTTGTATACGAGGATTAAGAAAACGGTGTACGTAATTCTACTATTAACCCTACAACACCTTGAAAGGAAGTGTATTCAATACCATTGCCACAAGAAAAATATTATACCATTGAGGACTTCTATAATTTGCCTGATGATATCCATGCGGAACTGATCAATGGTCATATCGTCTATATGGCGACTCCCAGCACCAAACACCAGGATATATCCGGCGAACTTCATTACGTCATAAAAAACTATATCAAATCGAAAGGGGGAAAGTGCCGCGCCTATGCCGCTCCATTCGGAGTACAGCTCCATGAGGGAGAGGACACAGTACTTGAACCTGATATTTCTGTTATATGCGACCCGGACAAGATCACGCCCCGTGGCTGCGTCGGCGCGCCTGACTGGATCATTGAAATCGTGTCCCCTTCCAATCCCGGGCATGACTATATAACGAAGCTTGGCATATACAATGATGCTGGTGTTCGCGAATACTGGATTATTGATACGCGAAGTGAATCTATCCACGTTTACAACCTGGAATCTGGAGATTTAAAAGTCCATTCATTTCATGACACGATCAAGGTTAGCATATTTGAAGACTTTTATATTGACTTTTCAAGCCTCGACCTTGGTATCTGATCTATGCAGTCTGTGCGCAGCTGCTGCCAGTGCTTTACTGTGGCAGCGGTTTTTTATGCACACGGGCACCCAACGGAACAAAACAACACGACGCAGAAGGAGATGCTTACATGGCTAGAAAAATCGCTTTTTTCGATATCGACGGAACACTGACCTCAGAGATGGACGGACAAGTGCCAAAGGACGCGGCGCGCGCGATCACAAAAGCGCGCGCCGGCGGGAACCTGATGTTCATCAACACAGGAAGATGCTTTCAAAATGTGGAGTCCCGCTTCCGCGAGGTCGGCTGGGACGGTTATGTGTGCGGCTGCGGTACCAATATTTACTGCGGCGGTCAGGACGTCCTGCACGTTTCCCAGACCCATTCCACGACAATGCAGATCCTGCACGCCGCGCGGCGGGTGGACGCGGATATTTTGTTTGAGTCGCGCTCCTATGTAGCGTTTGACATGTCCCGCCCGCTGCACCACCCCGACGCGGTGCGCCAGTATCAGTCCTTTGCCAGACGCCGGTACGACATGCCGGAAGAGCTCGAAAATCCAAATTTTTTCGCTGACAAATTTGTCATCTGGTACGAGGACGAGGCGCAGCTGACGGCTTTCCGCCAGGTCAGCGACCGGTGGTTCGACTGCATCGACAGGGGTGGGACGTTCCGCGAATTTGTACCGCACGGCTACTCCAAAGCATCGGGCATTCAGTATGTGCTGGACCACTACGGTCTGAACCTGGCGGACGCGTATGCCTTCGGGGACAGCAACAACGACCTGTCCATGCTCTCCTACGTTCCCCACAGCATCGCGATGGGGAACGCCTCGCCCGAAAGTCTTTTCGAGCAGGTGGAGTACGTGACGGCAAAAGCCAGCGGCGGCGGTATACGGCAGGCGTTGGAGCACTATGGCTTTCTGTAGCGATCTACGCCTTTGATGCCCCGTCGACAGACAGGATCTCGCCGGTGACATAGCTTGCCAGATCACTCGCCAGATACAGGAAGGCGTTTGCCACCTCCTCCGGCTCACCCGCCCTGCCAAGCGGTATCCTCGAAGAAATAGCCTTGACCGTTGCCTCCGGCAGTGCCGCCACCATATCCGTCCTTGTCACTCCCGGCGCCACCGCATTGACGCGGATATTGTCTTTTCCGAGCTCTCTTGCGAGGGAGATCGTTATCCCGTTTACTGCAAACTTGCTGGCAGGATACCCCACGCCTGCGGGCTGTCCCGAAATACTCACCATGGAGCTGGTGTTGATGATGCAGCCGCCGCCCTGTTCCTTCATGATCTTCGCAGCCGGCAGGATCGCATAAAATACTGCTTTCACATTCAAATCGATCACCTGGTCAAACTCCTGCGCCGTGTAGTCGTAGAGCGGCGTGCTCTGAGAGATCCCGGCATTGTTGACCAGAATGTCGATCCTTCCAAATTTTTCCCTGACCGCGAGGATCGCCTGCTCGACTTCTGCGGCATCCGTGAGCTTGGGATGCTTTCCCTCAACCTCCCAGCTGCTGTTCTCCTCCTTTAAACGCTGCAGTGCGCGGTCGACCGACTCCTGGCGCGAGCCAAACAGCACGACTTTGGCGCCGTTTTCGAGATATTTTCTCACGATCTCAAAACCGATCCCCCTTGTTCCACCTGTGACGATTGCGACTTTTCCTTTTAGCATGATAGTCCTTCCTTTCTAAATTCATTTTTTTCTTTATATTTTTTTATTCACATTTTTAATATTATTTCCATTTTGATACTGTGATGATACCCATCGATCCAATTTCGTTCGCTCTGCCTGCCCCTCCTGTCAAATCACATCTTTTTAGCACCATTATATACATTATAGAAACAAACAGCAACACCTTTTGCACACAAAATGCTAGAGCGTGTTTGAAAAATCATTCCCGCCATCTGTATCACCACTTTGCGTGATATTTGCACCGCATTCAGTCGACGTAAGGCATTGCCCTTTATGCCTTTGCCCCCTACGCCTCCTTCATTTGGCACATCATCTGTAAGATGATTTAATCTCCCACAAACTGTGACTTACATCTGACAGAAAGCATTTTTCAAACACGCTCTAACATACAAGCATTTTGGCGCATGTTTTTCACTACTTTGACGATGAGTGGACAGTAAGTATTGACACCTTTCCCTATCGTGCGCTATAATATAGACACTTTATCACATAAAAGCGTTGAAGTCCTAAAGTATTTGTGTGATGAGTCGCTTACAATTTATTAAGGGAGGAGCATCATCATTATGCTTATCAAAATCATATTACTGATATTGTTCTTTGGGTGCATGATCGCAGTCGGGCTGTACGCCAGAAAGAGTGCGAACAGCATGACAGATTTCGTGCTCGGCGGGCGGAGCGTGGGTCCCTGGCTCTCGGCGTTCGCCTACGGCACTTCCTACTTTTCCGCGGTCGTGTTCGTCGGCTACGCAGGGCAGTTTGGCTGGAAGTACGGTCTTGCCTCCACATGGATCGGACTCGGAAACGCGGTGATCGGTTCGCTGCTTGCGTGGGTCGCGATGGGCAGGCGCACCAGAGTCATGACGCATCACCTCGAGGTCGCCACCATGCCCGACTTTTTCGGCAAGCGCTATGACAGCAATGTGCTGAGGGTCGCAGCTTCCGCGATCGCGTTCGTTTTTATGATCCCGTACACCGCCTCTGTGTACAACGGACTTTCCAGGCTGTTCGGCATGGCTTTCGACATTCCCTACACGGTCTGTGTGGTCACGATGGCTGTGCTCACCGGCGTGTACGTCATCCTCGGGGGCTACATGGCAACCGCGATCAATGACTTTATCCAGGGCATCATCATGCTGTTTGGCATTGTCGCTGTCATCGCCGCTGTGCTCTCCGGTCAGGGCGGATTTATCGAGGCTGTGCGAGAACTCTCCGAGCTCCCGTCCGATGTGCCTGTCACGATGGGACAGCAGGGCGCTTTCGCATCGTTTTTCGGCACAGATCCCCTGAACCTTCTGGGCGTCATCATCCTCACATCGCTGGGAACATGGGGACTTCCCCAGATGGTCCACAAGTTCTATGCGATCAAGAGCGAGAAGGCGATCAAGACCGGCACGATCGTCTCCACTTTTTTTGCGGTCATCGTGTCCGGCGGCTGCTACTTCCTCGGCGGATTCGGGCGGCTGTTCGACTCGCCGGCGCTGTACAAGGCTGACGGTTCCGTCCTGTATGACGCGATCGTTCCGTCCATGCTGTCGACACTGCCCGATATCCTGATCGGCATTGTGATCATTTTAGTGCTCTCGGCTTCCATGTCGACGCTCTCCTCGCTGGTGCTGACCTCGGCTTCGACGCTCACGCTTGACTTTATCAAGGGCAATATCGTGAAGGACATGGACGACAAAAAGCAGCTGGTCTACATACGCGTGTTGATCGTGTTTTTCATCGTGATCTCTGTCGTGCTGGCACTGAACCCGCCCACCTTCATCGCACAGCTCATGGGAATCTCATGGGGTGCCCTCGCAGGCGCCTTCCTCGCACCGTTCCTCTATGGTCTGTACTGGAAGGGCGTCACCAGAGCCGGCGTGTGGGCAAGCTTTGCCTGCGGTGTAGGCATCACGGTGTCCAATATGTTCTTCAAGTTCATCGCCTCGCCGATCAACGCAGGTGCAGCCGCCATGATCGTCGGATTGATCGTCACCCCCGTCGTCAGCCTGGCGACACCGAAGATCGACAGCACTTTTGTCAATAAAATATTCAAATGCTATGACAATACCGCAAACGTGTCAAGCAGGGAATATCTGAAGGAGGAGGAATCCTGACATATAATCAAGCAGGGGAATGATCTTCTCCCCTACTCGCGCGCCGGGCACCCGTCAGCGAACCGATTTATCGGTTTGATGACATTCTTCCTCTGGGTGCCCGTGCGCATAAAAAGGCGGTATAAACCGCCTTTTTATATATCAGACAAACTGCAGCGCAATCTGTTTCATTTCATTCTCCACTTCCTCTAACCTGTATGTCCACTTCCCATTCTCTTTCATGCTTTTTTTAATGCTGAGATAACATCGGTCTTCAAGCATGTTGGAAGCCTTCACTGCCGCATATGGATTATCCGCAGTACATTTCCCCATAAGAATCTCCAGTCTCTTCCTGTACCTTTCCTTATATCCATATTCATTCAGGTCTTCTGAGATATCAACCAGTCTCTGATGTATTTCCTCCCATTCCGCCATCCTCGGTACCATAACCCGCTGTATATCGTTCAAATTGATCGACACAATCGTGTTTTTCCCTATTCCCGTGATGTCAATTCCTTCCAGACGATATCTGTTTTGAACGCTTAGTGCGATATACTCTTTGGGTATATCTTCAAAGGGATTCACAATCCTGCCCTCGTAATCACCTTTTGCCCGATTGCAACGCAGACATGACGGAAGTAAATTCGTCCATTGCACGACTTTGTCAGGATTTGTTGATTTCGGTAGAAAATGATCAATCGTAACATCTTTCGATTCTATATTCAGTTCACACTCACAATAGACACACTTTTTATGACTCATATCTAACAGTGCTGCTTTTAAAGACTTTTTTATGTTAGGAGAATTCCATACATCCCTTTCCTTGTTCTCCTTGTACATTCTTGTCAGTTCTTCACATACTTCCCCTGTGAGTTCTTTGGGACATGCTCCCCGTTCAAGTTTTATCATCCGCCGTCATCATCTCCATATCCAAATCTAAAATTCTGTTCTCAGGACTCTCAGGGTGTACCATAGTCTTTAAGTCCAAATAAAGCATCTTCGCCCGCTCAAAGTCTCCATGATCCATCGCTTGAGAGAACGCTTCAATCTGCGTGTTGAACGCTGATGTTTTTTGTGCTACACCCATCTTCTGTTCCTGGATGACATCTATACTCCAGCCGTTATAACTCCCACATTCCGCAGCATACTGCATCATACCAGTATCAAACAACTCCCCCGCTTGCAACGACTGGATGATAAACGGCGAATGTGTCGTGATGATAAACTGGCAGTTTGGAAAAGTCCTCTTGAGATCCTCCACGATCGTCTTCTGCCATCTGGGGTGAAGATGCAGATCTAACTCATCTATCAATATGACCGCTTCTTCCTCCAGCGGATTTTCCGCGTCCGGATTTGCTATTGCCAATCTTTTTGCAATATCTGCCACCACTGAAAGAACTGCCTTATACCCGCCACTAAGCTGATCGATCTGCAGATCCGTCCCCTGGGGGCTCGTCAGGAGCATCCTTGACGGCGCCAGTTCTATCCTAAGATTACTGTAACCTTTGATCGTTCGCTCCAGGGCAGTTCGGACACAATCCAATTTGGGATTTTTATAGTTCCGGTCATCGCGAAGACCTCTGAGTTCTATATCCTCCTCTGTTTTAAACCACTCATAAAAATCTCTAAAATAATTAACATTGTCAAAACAATTTCGAAGCGCGTCTGTCACCTCAAAATTTTTAATATGTCCTCGCTGCGGCACATCGCGGATAATCCTGTCTGTTCCATAGTAAAGAACCAACGGAAGTCTTCTTTTTTCCACACATTCAATATACTTGCTTTTTAAACTCTTCAGATCATTTGATATCGGTGTTTTCCAGACAGTCATTTCATCAAGTGTCATCTGCGGGGAAAGACGCCTTTTATTTGTCCATACATATTTATCATCCTCCAATGAGATTCCAACCGTCACTGTCGATGCCGCAGCTCCACATCTGATATCACCGTTTGTCAAGTCACATCGTTTCACAGCCTCGCCGTTAACTGCTCTCAGAACTGGCACAAAAGCTTTGGTGATCGCTTCTAGGATCGTTGTCTTACCGCTTCCGTTTTCCCCGATCAGGACTATAAAGTTTTTGTTCTCAAAGGATATTTTTTGTAATTCTATATTTCTAAAATTGCACAGTTCCACAAAATCGATTCTCATTGATCCACCTGCTTTTTGTATTATTCATATCTGCAGAAATTGAAAAAGCTCTTGACTGTTTTCATTATACCTTACATAAATACACTGTGCAATGTTTATTTTACCACCTCATGATCTCTCACTCCTGCGCCTCGATCGACTCCACAATGCTCATCCTCGCGATCCGCCGCAGCGGAACGGCTGTCGCGAGCAGGCAGGCTGCGATCGACAATGCGGCGGATTCCGCCATCGCAGCCAGCGGAGGGGCAGTCAGATGAAACTCGCCCGCGCCAGCCGACTCCACGAGGATCGTGCACAGATACCCGGCTGCACTCCCGATGACCGCCGCAAAGATGCCATAGTAGGCTCCTTCCCACAGAAAGGTCCTGTACAGGCTCCCCGCACTCATGCCGATCGCCCGCTGCGTGCCGATCTCGGCGATCCGCGTATGGATATTCGTATATACGGTATTGATGATATTCAGTATACCGATGAGACCGATCAGCAGGATCAGTCCCCACGCAAGCAGCTGAATCTGCGCGCTGCTCTCCGCAAACTGTCTGTCCGTTTCCTCATAGGACACCCATGTCGTTCCGGCAACGCGCGCGCAGAGTCCGTCAAGCGTGCGGTCAAATGCCTCCCTGTCCGCGCCCGCACTCAAGATCGGGCAAAACTCCGCATACACATCCGTGCCGGTCAGCTGCGGATAGAGCCGGTCACTCACAAGCACCTGCAGTCCGTTGCAAAAACCGTTGTTCCCGACGCTGAAATAGCCCTCGTAGCCGTCCAGCGACAGCAGTACCTGCAGCCTTTTGCCGGCTATGGTGATCGTGCTGCCCTCCGACACACACGTCGTCCCTGCCTCCAATCCTTCTATATCGATAGGGAGCGGATTGCGGACGACACAGCCCTCCCCAGTCTTTAGCGCATTCAACTGCTCCTCTGTCAGCCACCCGTCAAAGCGGCAGTCCGCCCAACAGTCATTGACGCCATAGATCTGGAACCGCTCGACAGGGTTGCCCGCAAAATCGATATCGGTCTCGATCCCTGCGGGGGCATACTGTTCATCCGGCTCGTACAGCGTAAACTGCTGCGCCGCCACAGCCGACACGCAGGCCTCGGATTCCATCTGACGCAGTTCTTCCTGTGAAAATCCGGCGTACTCATTCACGATCGAGTAATCCCCCATATGCTCCGGTTCCGCATCCGACACGCCCAACAGTGTGAGATACCCCTGCAGCGTGACAAATACAGTGATACTCATGACCAGCGACAAGACAGTGATGGCGGTGCGGCTTTTGTTGCGCCGCATGTTGAGCGCCGCATAATAGCGCTCAAACCCCTGTATGTTTTTGTGCCTGTGCGCACTGCTCCTGCGCCGCCCGCGGCCGGTTTTGGCGCCCCCTGCCCCGGCGGATGCCATCTTGTGCATCGCCGTCACAGGAGCGGCTTTCGCCGCAAAACGCGCTGCCGGTGCCGCCGCCAGAAACGCAAACAGCAGCGTGATCAACCCGCTCACGAGAAGATACCCCCATTTGCCGCCGCTGTTTTCTGCGATCAGCTCCTGAAGCTGTGCCGTATCTGCCGCAAGAAACATCTCCGGGGACAACTGGTTCAGCACTGCGCCCAAAATCCCTTTGGCGGACAGGAACCCGCCAGCCATGCCGGCCGGGATGCCGCACAGACAGACCGCCAGGATCTCCGCCGCCACGATGCGGTACAGCTGCCCTCTCTCTGCACCGACTGCGCGGAGTATGCCGTACTGCCCGACCCGCTGGGTGATCGCGATCTTTAGGATATTGTAGATCACAAGCCCCGCCGCCATCAAGATCAATCCCGCCGCCAAAATCCCCACCAGGATGACAAGCCAAAAACCGTCGTCGTCGAGCATCATACTTTCCTCGTCCGCACTGTACCGGATCCCCAGCGCATTCAGATAGGGGCGATTGTACAGTGTGTCCAGCTCATGAAGTCCCAGACTGCCCGCCATGTCATCGATGACCGCCTGAAAATTCCGCCGCTCTGCCGTCCGGATATCCATATTGTAATAAAGATATTCCTGCGGCAGGATCTCTGCCGCGGTCCCCTCTCCCGCAAAGCCGCGGATATATCCGTACACGTAGCCCAGGTAATTGCTCTGTGTGATGCCGGTGAGGACAAAATCCGCCTCATAATCATAGGACTCGATCATGATACCATGGCGAAGCGCCTTGGACAGCGGTAGCGATATCGTATCACCGATCTCACCCGTAAATCCGAGAAACTGCAGGGCATCCTCCGGCAGTGCGACCTCCAGCGGCTTCTCGGGCAGCCGTCCCTCCACGATCCGGGTGTATGCCGGATACAGATCCAGCCCGTCTCCCCAGTACTCTTCCAGATTCAGTTTCAGCAGATCATTCAGCTCCATCGCCCCCAGCTGGACAGAACGTCCCGCATAGGAAATCCTGTCGTCCTCCTCCACGGCACGCGCCTGCTCCCCGGTCAGCTGCACGAACGATGCGTATCTGTCTCCCCCGATCGCAACCGCCTGCTGTCTGCGCATCGCATCCAGCACACCCACGGACTGTCCGACAGCAGTAGTCATGACTGTGGACAACACGACTGCGATCAGGATGAGACTGGACACAACCTTCTGCCCCATGATCTCTCTCCATGCCAACACATAATACGAACGAAACGATCTCATCGCCCTGCCACCCCCTCCTCGGTCAAAATGCCGTCCATGATCACCAATCTCCGCTCCGCCATCTGCGCGATCCGGCTGTCGTGTGTGATGACGACGAGCGTCTTATTCATCCTGCGCCGGATATCCCCGAGCATCTTCATGACTTCCGCGCCGCTCCTGCTGTCCAGATTTCCGGTCGGCTCATCCGCAAAGATGACATCCGGTCCGGCGATCAGTGCGCGCGCGATCGCCACCCGCTGCTGCTGCCCGCCGCTCAGCTCGTGCGGCAGATGTGTCAGGCGGTCACTGATGCCGAGCATCGCTGCCAGCTCCTCGAGATATGCCGGATCCGCCTGCCTCCTGTCCAGCAGCAGCGGCATCAGTATATTCTCCCGCGCCGTCAGGACGGGCAGCAGATGAAACTGCTGGAAAATAAATCCGATCCGTCTGCGTCGGAAAGCCGACAGCTCTTTGTCATTCAATCCATATATGTCCTTTCCATCGTAGGACAATCTTCCCTCCGTGGGAAAATCCAGACCTGACAACAGATGCAGCAGGGTGCTCTTGCCGCTGCCGGACGGTCCCATGATCGAGATGAAATCCCCCTCCGCGATCTGCAGGTTTGCCCTGTGGAGCGCAGTGACCTTGTTCTCACCGCCCCCGTACACTTTGCTCAGTCCTTCTGCTTTGATCAACATAAAAACACTCTCCTTTTTGTCTGTTATTCGTACTCCTTCCGGCTTTTTACAGCCCCTAGAGCGTGTTTGAAAAATCATTCCCGCCATCTGTACGTCCCATTTTGCGCGATATTTGCGTCAAATTCAGTCGACGTAAGGCATTGCCCTTTATGCCTTTGCCCCCTACGACTCCTTCATTTGGCAAATCATCTGTAAGATAATTTAATCTCCCACAAACTGTGCCGTACATCTGACAGAAAGCATTTTTCAAACAC
>CAJUQU010000134.1 GCA_910588595.1 uncultured Lachnospiraceae bacterium
TCGATATGATACGAGCGATGAAGTCTGCGCCGCAAACAGCCAATTATAATAAGGAAGCATATACAAACGGACAATCGCTTGGTATCTTTCATGGTAGTTTCGACGCGAAACAATCACGACGAAACACGAGGTGAGAGATACCATGTCTTTGTTTGGATCATTATATTTAGGCGACAGCGGATTACGCACGTCGCAGAGCGCGCTCAATACGGTAGCGCACAACTTATCAAATCTGAATACACCCGGATATGTCCGCCAGCAGGTGGCAAACACTGATTCGACATATACTTATGGAGGGCGTTCGCTCAGAGGATGGCAGCAGCAGGTAGGAACTGGCGCCAAATATGCCGAATGCAGACATGTCAGGGATACATTTCTCGATATGGCATACCGCGAGGAATACGGTAGGTCAAACTATTATGAAATATCATATTCGGCGATCCTTCAGGTTGAGGACATCATGGGCGAGCTTGACGGAGCGGCTTTCAAGAACTCCGTTTCAGGACTGTGGACCGCGATGCAGGAGCTGTCAAAGGATCCGAATAACACTGTGAATATGTCTGTTCTGATGTCCAAGGCGGCAAGCTTTATAGAGAATGCTACATCCGTCTACCAATCCTTTCAGGAGTATCAGAGCAATCTGAACAGACAGATCGAGGATTCCGTCAAGGAGATCAATTCCATTGGAAACAGAATTTTTGAATTGAATAAAGCGATCATGAAGATCGAGTGCGGCGGAGTGGAGAATGCAAATGACCTGCGCGACGAGCGTGACCAGCTGCTTGACACACTTGCAGGGTACGGCAACATTACATACACTGAGGAACCCAACACTGCGGTGACAGTGCTCTTCAACGGCACGAGCTTCGTGAATGAGGCGTGTGTGTTCGAGATGGGGCTCGCCACTGACAAGGATACAGGCTTTGTGACACCCTACTGGAAACAGAATCTGAGCTATACCACGGATTCAAAGGGGAATAAAGTGCCGGATTACGAGAGTGCCCAGATATTTAACCTTAAAGATGAGATCTCAACAGGGGCTAAGACGGATGTCGGATCACTCAGGGCGCTTTTGCTGGCAAGAGGCGACCATATAGCCAACTATACTGATCTTGATACAGGGGCATGCACGGACATGAAACTCGATAAACTGGGGATCAGTGCAGATCAGTATGATGAGAAAGACGGACTGAAATATTACAATGATTATATATCAAAGTCGATCCTCATGAATGCGCAGGCGGAGTTTGACAACATTGTCCATGCGATCACCACGAAGATCAATGAAGTGATGGCGGCATGCTGCGATCCCAAGACGAAATATCTGTGCAATGAGGACGGCTCACCGATGCAGATGTTCCAGAAGGCTAACGGCTCAGGCTATGAGAAAGTGATTCTGAGCAGTGCGGAGGCGGATCGGTTAAAGGCGGAGGGCGTAAAGCTCTATCAGATCTACGACGACGATGAGGAGCCGGTTGCCAACATGTACTGGAAGTATGTCGAGGAGGACGCAAACGAATCACAGACGCTGTACAGCTGCGGCAATCTGAAGATCAATCAAAAGCTTCTGCAGTCCCCATCCCTGCTCGAATTCACATGGCAGGAGAACTCGGTGGACTACAACATCGGCAAGAAGTTTGTGGAAGCTTTTAAGGACAAGGGGATCTATCTGAATCCAAATGCGACGGATATCAGCAGCTTCGAGAACTGCTATACCGATCTGATCGCCCAGGCGACAAATTCGGGTTATGTGTTTGGACAGATGTATGAGATCGAGCAGCTTGCGATGGAGCAGGCAGACAATGAGCGTCAGACAGTCATCGGCGTATCCTCGGACGAGGAGCTCGAGCATATGATCATGTACCAGAACGCGTACAACGCGGCAAGCCGGTACATCAATGTGATCAATACCATGCTCGATTCGCTGTTAAGTATAGGGGCATAAAATAGGAGGAGAGTATAAATGGCATCAGCATTTATGGGGTTAAATATAGCGTATTCGGGTCTGGTTGCTTCGAATGCCGCGCTGAATACCACCGCGAACAATATCGCGAACATTGAGACGGGAGGCTATTCCAGACAGATCATCAACCAGGCAGCATCCGACCCGATGCGCGCATTTGCAAGTCATGGCTGCATTGGAGCCGGCGTGGATACCCTGGGCGCGGAGAGAGTCAGGGACATCTACTTTGACGAGAAATATTGGACCAATAATTCCAAGCTCGGCGAGTATGACAAGAAGCAGTATTACTGTGCGATCATAGAACAGTATCTGATGGATGAGAGAGGAACGAACGAGGTCAAGGGCTTCACCACGATATTCAACGAGTATCATTCTGCAATGGATTCTCTCTCGAACCATACAGACGAGGTGGATTTTGCGCTGGAATTTGTCGGAAAAGCAGGAAACCTGTGTGAATATTTTAACATTCTGTACGATAATTTTCAGAAAATGCAGACCGACATCAATGATGAGATCAAGATCAAAGTGGATGAGATCAATGGTATTGCGGAGCAGATCACACTGCTGAACAAGCAGATCAATATGGTGGAGGCGAACGGAAATACCGTTGCCAATGAACTCCGCGACAAGCGAGATCTGCTGATCGACCAGCTCTCGGCTGTGGTAGATGTAAAGTGCGAGGAGAAGCCGATCAAAGATACCAGCGGGGATGACACGAACATCAACGAATATATCGTGTCGATCGCAGGCGGTCAGACACTGGTAAACGGTTATGAATATAGAAAGTTAGAGTGCGTGCAGAGGGAGCCGTGGCAGAAGGTGAACCAGAATGATGTTGACGGACTCTACGACGTGATATGGACAGATACCAAATCCAATCTCGGACTCAATGCCAAGAATACACGGGGAGAGCTCAAAGGACTGTACGAGATGCGTGACGGCAACAACGATGAGGCATTTCACGGAAAGATTTCTGATGTGGACAGAATGAAAGGGACAGTGACTGTCAAGACGACAGAGAGTTATCTCAAAGATATGGCTAAGAGCACTCTTCCGGTCACAAACGGTCAGGTCATGCTGAGTGGTGAGATGTACTACTATGACAGCTTTACATTCGAGACCGACGAGGAAGGCAATACATACTATACATTCAAATTGTCGGAGGACCGCTCGAGAAATCCGTCGATGCCGGATGGCTCGATCGTCGGAAACAATGCAAAGGTTGGCGAGCAGGTCAACTATCAGGGAATCCCGTATTACCTCGAGCAGATGAACGAGTGGGTGCGCGATTATGCCTATAATTTTAACAAAATATACGGCGTGGAGAACGCGACGGATTACAATGGCAACACACATGAAGGAGACATCTTCTACACAGGTGACAAGAGCGTGGGAGGCGGACAGTACAACCTCAAGGGCACGTCTCTCCATGACAAGTATTATGACAGTGCATCAGGCACGGGATATTTCATGCTGACAGCAGGGAATTTCAATGTGGAGAAGTCGATCCAGAACGATGCGAGCACACTTGCGACGCACACCGGAGAGGTGGACGGCAAGGCGAAGTACGATATCATAGACAATCTCAAAGACCTGTCAACGAACAAGGACAAAATGACATTCAGGGGATGCAATGCACAGAGCTTTTTGATCTGTCTCATGGGTGATTCGGGATTGAATGCGCAGAGTGCCAACAGCTTCCAGGAGATCTATGCAAATATCGAGGAATCGATCGCCAACAGCCGCTTTTCAGTCAGCGGCGTGGACTCCGACGAGGAGGCTGCAAACATGATCAAATTTCAGAATGCCTACAATCTGGCGAGCAAGATGATATCTATATTGAACGACTGCTATGATAAACTGATCACACAGACTGGGGTATAAAGCATAAGATGGAGGATTAATATATGGCAATGAGAATCACGACTAAGATGATGCAGGCTACATCACTTAGAAATCTGAATATCAATAAATCCCGTCAGGAGAAGCTGGCGAACCAGATGTCGACGGGCAAAAAGATCACAAGGCCTTCTGACGATCCGGTCATCGCGATCCGTTCATTGAAGCTCAATTCCTCGCTCGACAAGATCGACCAGTATTATGAGAAAAATGCATCGGACGCGGAGAGCTGGCTGGAACTGACGCTGTCTTCACTCTCCACGGTGAACAGGATCCTGACCGATGATATCCGGAAGAATATCATGTCTGCCAAGAGCAGTTACAAGACCGTGGAGGACAGGGAGGCAGTCATCACCCACCTTAGGAAAGCCATGGAGGAGATCTACTCCACAGGCAATGCAGACAGCGGCGGCAGGAGTATCTTCACGGGCTACCGCACTGATATGCCCCTGACGCTGACAGCGCCAAAGACAGAGAAGAACACGATCACAGAGCAGTTTACCAATGATACCATAGACAAGATGACTTTTGTCTATGCAGGCGATATCAATACGATCAACGAAGGAAACTTCAAGGATGTGGCAGATATCGATAAGGAGAGTATCTCCTCCAATGAGATCTGGCGCAAAAGGCTTGCATATGGGGATCTGGATCTGAAACAGGCAGTTGGTCCTGACGGGAAACCAATGGTGGACGCGAACGGAAAACCGGTATATGAGTCCAATATTGACATAGGTTATATGTCAAATACAGTATATGACGGCGACGGGGTAAAGCTGTCCACAACATCGATGACAGCATATGTCTCGATCGATACAGACAAGGTGCCAAATGAGGCTGTATTCAAGCTGAACGATGCGAATGGAAATCCGATAGAAGTAAGGGTTCCAAGAGGGCAGGACGATAAGACCGGCACAGGGGTAGTAGTCACTCCGCCCGGAAGCAGTGTTCCGTCAACAGTCGATCTGTCTTTCAGCGAAGACGGCACGATCAGGATCGAAAATAACGATCCGAACCTCAAACCCAAGGAAGCAGTGACCATCGGCTGTGATGTCACCAAAAATACAGACGGCACCAGCACGGTAAAATTCGACAAGAAATTTGAGACCTCGTTTAAGATAGAACCGGAAAATATCTATGAATCAGGCTCCAACGATGCATATATGTCCGTAGTCGGGGATGCGAATAAGAATACGATCTCATTTATTGCAGAGACCGGTGAGATCCTGTTTGGCGATGCGATCGCAGAGCGGTTCAAGCATCTTCCATCCGACAATGAACTGCGTGTAACCTACGACAAGTCAGAGTGGAAAAAGGGTGATCTTGATCCGGTACATTACTTCTACACAGAGCGTGAGGGCAAGACAGCGTCAGGAAAGGAAAAGACGCTTGTATTCAATGAAAACTTCCTTGACGATCCCAGCAAGAACGGGAAACAGATCATAGAATACGATGTCGGAAACAATCAGACACTGCAGGTCAACACAACCGCAGACGAGGCATTCTCCCATGCGATGGGCAGGGATGTCGAGGAGGTCATCTCCATGCTGGAAGAGTACGGCAGTTACCAGACCAGCCTGCAGGAAGTGGAGAAGCTGATCAAATCGGAGAAATACAATGGCACTGACGATGAGCTCAAACTGACGAGACAGAAGGAAGCGCTCGAGAAGGCGATGACACGCGTGCTCGACAAGATCAATAAGCGCTGTGATGAACTCGTCAAAGACTGTGACGGGTACTTTGCAAAGACGCAGCTGGCAGAGACAGACTGTGGATCAAGACTTGCCAGACTGGGCATGGTGCAGAATCGTCTGGAGATGCAGCAGACCAACTTTGGCGAACTTGTCAGTGAGAATGAGGACGCGGACTACACAGATCTTGTGATCCAGATGAAGAGCATAGAGATGACTTATCAGGCGGCACTGTCATCCATCAGCTATACGATGCAGACATCCCTGCTTGACTTTATACGCTGATGGATATCGACAGGTTTGATCGTCACATTTCAGGCATATATACCACACGGGTAGGGGAATCCTTTTCCGCTGCCCGATTACAAAAAGTGATACAGAGTTGCAAACTTTGAAAGGAGCATATTGGTAAAATGGTAGAAGTAAATACTAGAATATTTGGCAGGATCGTGATCGAGGACGACAAGATCATCCGCTTTGACCATGGCATACTGGGTTTTCCCGATCTGAAGGAGTTCACCCTGATCTTTAACGAGGACAAAGGTGCGGATTCCAGCATTAAGTGGCTGCAGTCCCTCCAGGAGCCGGCATTTGCCCTACCGGTCATGAATCCCGACCTCGTGATACAGGGTTACACTCCCAAATTTGAAGCGGAACTGTTAAAGCCACTGGGAGATAATCTTGACAGTGAAAATATTTTGATGTTTGTCACCGTGACCGTGCCAAAAGACATCACCAAGACCACAGTAAACCTCAAGGCGCCGATTATTGTCAGCATAGAGAACCTCAGGGCAGTACAGCTGATCTGTGATGACGATGCATACAGTGTGAAGCACGCAATCTATGAGCAGCTGATGGCACAGAAGGCAGTACAGGCATAAGGCAATAAAAGGAGGCAGATAAAGCTATGCTGGCACTATCAAGAAAAAAAGGTGAAGCTCTGATGATCAACAACGACATCGAGATCACTGTGCTCGACATCAAGGGCGAGCAGGTTAAAATAGGTATCAGTGCCCCTAAGGAGGTACCGGTATACCGCAAAGAAGTATATATCCAGATCCAGGAAGCGAACAAGGAAGCCTCTGCGAACATGGAAGGCATGGAGCAATTGGCAAGTTTGTTTGGTGGGAAATAGTGAACATATATGTGAAATGGTAGAAGAGAGCAGCCGTGAAGGCTGCTCTCTTCTACTGCATATCGGAATGAAGATCTAATTGTTTGGATTACATAAAAAACAAAAGAAATAAAATGATATATCACAAACAAAAGAGATAGTTTTGCAAATACTTCTTCTGTTTGTGATATATGTCGGAATAGTCAAAATATTTCGAATATTTTTATAGGAGTTGCATAATATATTTTTTTGTAGTATTATAAATGACAGAGATGAATTTACATAACAAATAATCCATAACAAAAACAAGATTACATAAATCACTTCCAACATCCAGCAGAATTTCTAAATCTGATGGGATAGCATGTGTACTATGATTTAGTTAATAATCGGAGCTGACTGCGTAAGCAGGCGCGCCCAAAGCGGTCAGATCCGAATATTATAAATAAAACTAAATAAGGAAAACAAAGCGCGTGCCGCAGAAACGGGTAAAAGGATTTGCTCGCGGCACACCCGGATAAGGATGTCCGGACGGCAGAACAAGGAGGTAAATTATGGTAGTACAGCACAATCTCAGAGCTATGAACGCTAACAGAATGTTAGGCATCACACAGGGGTCTCTCTCCAAGTCAGCAGAGAAGCTTTCTTCTGGTTACAAGGTAAACAGGGCAGCTGACGACGCAGCAGGTCTTTCAATTTCCGAGAAAATGAGAAAACAGATCAGAGGTCTCTCACAGGCATCTCTGAACGCAGAAGATGGTATCAGCGCAGTGCAGACAGCAGAGGGCGCATTGACAGAAGTTCATGACATGTTACAGAGAATGAACGAGCTGGCAGTGAAGGCTTCCAACGGCACAAACGCGATCTCAGACCGTCAGACGATCCAGGACGAGGTAGACCAGCTCCTCACAGAGATCGACCGTGTATCTGAGACGACCAAGTTCAACGAGACCTATCTGTTGAAGGGCGGCAAGGACACAAAGACTGTGACAGTAGATGCGCATGATGCAGGTATCGAGGGAACACTGACACAGAACACGACGAAAGCTACATTCACGATGGATAAACTGTCTCTTGGTGACACGATTAAGATCGGCGGTACAGAGTATACGATCGGTGGTCAGTTATCAGAGGTGAAAGCTTCTCTTGCAAATTTGTCAGCAGGTGAACTTGTTACAATTGATGGTACGCAGTATACCGTAACGGATGGCGACAATAATGAGGATAAGAACATTCTGAAGAAAGATGATATCATCAAGAAGGTTGCGGCAGGAAGCACTGTAGTGTATAAGGGAGATACTTTGCAGGCTATGATCAAAGATGATACAGGTGCTGATCTGGGTGCAAATTCTGCTGATCAGTCTGCAGTGGATGTAAAGAAGCCGCAGGTAATCACGGCAAAGAAAGCTTATGAGATGATCGATCAGGAATTGAGAATCGCAAGCAGTATCGGAGCAACCAAGACATCTGCTAAGCAGACGCAAGGTTTTGCCGAGAATGCGGACGATGCTACAAAGATGGATTTCTTTATCACAAAGGGTACAGTAGAAAGAAAAGAAGGTTTGACATTTGCCCTTCATGTAGGTGCAGACGCAGACATGACCAACAAGATTTCCGTTCAGATCGATGCCCTTGACACAAAGGGACTCGGCATCAACGGATTGAATGTAAAGGACAGCACAGGCGCATCAGCGACATACGCGATCGACGCGATCGCAGACGCAGTGGCTCATGTATCTTCTCAGCGCTCACTGCTCGGTGCAGTTCAGAACAGATTAGAGCACACGATCAACAACCTGGATAACGTAGTGGAGAACACGACAGCAGCTGAGAGCCAGATCCGCGATACAGATATGGCTACAGAGATGGTTAAGTACTCTAATGCAAATATCCTTTCACAGGCAGGACAGTCTATGCTCGCACAGGGCAATCAGTCCAACCAGGGTGTACTTGGTCTGTTAGGCTAATCAGATCATTAAATTGATATAAATGTTTGGTACAAAGTGATTAACACCGATCGGACTGCCGCGGTGCAGTCCGGTCGGGTTGACAAATAAAATGAAGCGATGTGGGTAAAAGGAATTGCTCACGGTAATCACAAGGAGGTAAATTATGGTAGTACAGCACAATCTCAGAGCTATGAACGCCAACAGAATGTTGGGCATCACACAGGGGTCTCTCTCCAAGTCAGCAGAGAAGCTTTCTTCCGGCTACAAGGTAAACAGGGCAGCTGACGACGCAGCAGGTCTCTCCATTTCCGAGAAGATGAGAAAGCAGATCAGAGGTCTCTCACAGGCATCTCTGAACGCAGAGGATGGTATCAGCGCAGTGCAGACAGCAGAGGGCGCATTGACAGAAGTTCATGACATGTTACAGAGAATGAACGAGCTGGCAGTGAAGGCTTCCAACGGCACAAACGCGATCTCAGACCGTCAGACGATCCAGGACGAGGTAGACCAGCTCCTCACAGAGATCGACCGTGTATCTGAGACGACCAAGTTCAACGAGACTTATCTGTTGAAGGGCGGCAAGGACACAAAGACTGTCACAGTAGATGCACATGACGCAGGTATCGAGGGAACACTGACACAGAATACGACAAAGGCTACCTTTACAATGGATAAGCTGAGCCTTGGTGATACAGTTAAGATTGGTGGTACAGAGTATACGATCGGCGATACGACAAAGAACGTGCAGGCTTCTGTTGCAAAGGCAACAGTGGGCGAAGTAGTCACGATCGATGGTGTGACATATACCAAGGCAGCAGACGGCGCAAGCAATGCAGACAAGAACGAATTGGATGCAGCAGATCTGGAAAAGAAGATTGCTGACGGAAGTACAGTAATCTATAAAGGTGACACCTTAGTAGCTATGAAGACGAATGCTACGACAGCTTTTAATGGTGATACGCAGAAGGTTTCAGCGGTTGATGCGCAGAAACCACAGGTAATATCAGCAAAGAAGGCTTATGATCTGATTCAGCAGGAACTTGGACTGGCGAGCAGCGTCGGTGCTACGAAAACTTCTGCTACAGTTACTGCTGGAAAAGCGGTTACGGTGAATAATGTTGATAAAGTGCAGTTCGAGATCAAAAAGGGTACAGTGGACAGAAAAGAAGGCTTGACATTTGCCCTTCATGTAGGCGCAGACGCAGACATGACCAACAAGATCTCTGTTCAGATCGATGCACTCGACACAAAGGGACTCGGCATCAACGGATTGAACGTGAAGGACAGCTCAGGCGCATCTGCAACATATGCAATCGACGCGATCGCAGACGCAGTGGCTCATGTATCTTCTCAGCGCTCACTGCTCGGTGCAGTTCAGAACAGATTAGAGCACACGATCAACAACCTGGATAACGTAGTGGAGAACACGA
>CAJUQU010000135.1 GCA_910588595.1 uncultured Lachnospiraceae bacterium
AACTTTTTAAACATTTTTTATTTTACCTATTGACATTTCTTAGCTGGACTTTCTGTTATTTCTGTAAGTTTCCACACAGAAACCATTGTGTCTGCAGGAAGTGCACGTCAATTTTCTGATGCTGTGTGTGTGCCTGGACAGCACAAACCGCTGAAAAGACGGGCGGAATACGGTGTGACACTCCGGACAGATGTAGGCTGTCTGCTGATAGTAGGAATACACGGTAATGCCGCCGACGGCTGCCACAACACACAAGACGGCGGCAAACGGCAGCCAACAGCCCTTGATGATCCACAGGGCGAGCATACCGATCTGTGCAATGTCCATGAGTAAACCGACAACAAGCAGGCGTGTCCGCAGCCTGCGAAGCTTTTTTCTGTTTGCCATGATGTGGGCTACATCGCCGATCGATTCAACAGAAAACCGTTCCACCTTTTTCAGGGACTGCTTTAAAGCTTCCAGTTTATTGTATCTTGCCTGTCTTTCGGCGATTTCCGTCTGCAGTGCTTTTTCCTGTTCGTCCAATATGAGCGTTATGACTTTTTTCGGATGTTCATCGTACATCAGTTCCTTTATGCTGTTGATCGGGACGTCAAGCTCGCGCAGAAAGCAGATGGCTTTCAGCTTTTTCAGATCCTCTTCGGAGTAGATCCGTCTGCCGCCCTCGCTCAGCTCGGACGGGATCAGGATGCCGCGCGTATCGTAGTACTGGACGGTCCGCACAGACACCTCGCAGAGTTTGGCGATCTCGCCTGTTGTGTATCTCGACATAGCCCTTCACCTCCTCTCTGTTGTGACGCTTATGCGATTTCCATGCGACGCCCGCAAGATGCTTATGCGATGCGCGTGTGACGTCCGTTCGCCCGCCTTGGCGGGCACGCCGATCAGGAGCGTGAGACCTCCGATCACACTAACCTCCATGATTTCAATGCGGAGAATGCCCGTACTTTGGGCAATCTCTTGTGTGAGACTTAGAATTTCTTCACGAAGCAGCCTTTGCTGCGAGTGATTAGAAGTTCTTCTCACACTATAATCTAGCACATTACGCTGCGTCACAAGCAATACGTCACGCAGGGGGATATTTTTGAAATGCAGAGAATCCATTGACCGATACCTTCCTTTTGGCTATTTTCTTATATCTTGTATCGGTTGTTTTTCAGTATTTTATACCGCTTTTTAAATTCTTTTGCACAGCGGAATTTGTTCATGCTGAAAAATCTATACGGATTTTTTCTCGATGCGGGAACGGAAAACTACGCTGCGAAGTCCGTGAGGAAGCATAGTGATTGAGAAGCATCAAGCCAACCGCGAAGCGGTTTTTGCATAGCTTGATGCCTGTAACAGGAAACAGAAGGCTGAACTGTTACGAACTGTTACTATTTTGTCAATATTTGAACAGTTATTGCTTGATTTCAGATTAAAATAAAGATACAATAGGGAAGTAGTTCAATAACGAAGGAATTTGACAGTTCCTAAGGAGGGAGATAGTAAAATGATTGAAAAGTTATTCAAACTCAGGGAAAACAACACGGATGTGCGGACGGAGGTCATAGGCGGCATCACGACGTTTATGACGATGGCGTATATCCTTGCGGTCAATCCGTCGCTGCTTTCCGCGGCGGGAATGGATGCGACGGCGGTGCTGATGGCAACGTGTCTGGCATCGTTCATCGGCACGGCGGCGATGGCGCTGATGGCAAACTATCCGTTTGCGCTTGCACCCGGCATGGGACTGAACGCGTACTTTGCGTTTACCGTCTGCGGCGCTTACGGCTATGACTGGCGTGTAGCGCTCCTGGCAGTGTTTGCGGAGGGCATCATTTTTATCATTCTGTCGCTCACGAATGTCAGGGAGGCGATCTTCAACGCGATCCCGAGCGGCCTCAAGAAGGGCGTCAGCGCAGGGATCGGTCTGTTCATCGCATTTGTCGGCTTGCAGGGCGGACATGTGATCGTGAACAGCGACTCGACGCTCACGACATATGTGAGTTTTGCGTCGGAGTTCCACACATTCGGGATCTGTGCGCTCCTTGCGATCATCGGAACGCTGCTGATCGCAGTGCTGTACGCGCGCAATGTAAAGGGGTCTATTCTGATCGGGATCATCGTGACCTGGATCCTTGGCATGATCTGCCAGGCGGCAGGCATCTACAAAGTAGATGTCGAGGCCGGATTTTATTCGCTGTACCCGACCTTTGCGATCACGGATTTCACAGCGTTATCAAAGACGTTTGGCCAGTGTTTCGCGGGTGATTTCTCGAATGTCAGCATCGCGAACTTTGTCGTTGTGCTCCTGGCATTCCTGTTTGTGGACATGTTTGACACGATCGGAACACTCGTGGGTGTCGCGACCAAGGCGGACATGCTCGACAAGGAGGAGAAGCTTCCGAATATCAAGCAGGCGCTCCTGGCGGATGCGATCGCGACCTCGGCAGGCGCGGTGCTCGGCACTTCCACAACGACGACTTTCGTGGAGAGTTCAGCAGGTGTCGGCGCGGGTGCCAGAACAGGTCTCGCATCGATGGTGACAGGATTCCTGTTCCTGGTCGCGATATTCTTCGCGCCGATCTTTACGGCGATCCCGGGATTTGCGACGGCTCCGGCGCTGGTATTTGTAGGATTTCTGATGGTGTCCTCGATCATTAAGGTTGACTTTGACGAGCTCTCAGAGTCGATCCCGGCATATCTGTGCATGCTTGCGATGCCGCTCGCATACAGCATCTCGGAGGGTATCGCGATCGGCGTGATCTCCTATGTGGCAGTGAACGTGTGCTGCGGCAAGGCGAAGAAGGTGACACCGCTGATGTATGTGCTGGCTGTGCTGTTTATCTGTAAATACATATTCCTGTAAAGACGGACAACTGGTAACAGTTCAGCCCGGGACTTCGCACTATCTGTCAATCTAAAAAGGCGCAAAGTCTGCTTCGTGCAGGACTTTGCGCCTTTTGAGCAGTTGGGTGACGAGGAGGCAAACGCATCTGCCATGGAACAGTTCTTTAAGGACAATCTGTAGGCGGCGAAGGAGGCAAATATGATCTTAATACAGGGAAAAGGGGTTTCAAAGGGTGTTGCTAACGGTCCGGTCTATTTCTACCAGCGTCCGGGGATCACGATTACGGATGCTCCTGCCTCCGATTTTGAGACGGAAAAGGGACGTATTATAGCTGCCCAGGAAAAATCGATCAGCCAACTGAATGCTTTGGCTGAGAAGGTACGGCAGGAAGCGGGAGAGGAAACGGCGCTCCTTTTTGAGACCCACGCCATGTTTGTGGAGGATGAGGATTATGTGGAGCATGTGATGGAAACACTGGCAGAGAAGAAGTGCACTGCAGAGCGGGCGGTGGAAATTGCCGGTGAGAAATTTGCTGCCATGCTTGCAGCGATGGATAATTCTTATATGCAGGCGAGGGCTGCGGATATCAAAGATGTGACCCGCCGTATACTCAATAACCTTATGGGTGTTGTTGAGGGCGGTATTGATTCGGATGTACCAGTGATACTGGCTGCGGATGACCTGGCACCATCCGAGACGATCCAGCTTGACAAAAATAAGATCCTTGGTTTCGTCACGCAGGGCGGATCGGGTAACAGCCATACAGCCATCCTGGCTCGCACGATGGGCATTCCCGCCATTTCAGGGCTGGGCGATGCACTGAAACCAGAGCTTGGCGGGCGCATGGCATATATTGATGGGGAAACCGGACAGGTAGCGGTTGAGCCGGATGATATTACGCTGGCTGCCTTTCAGGCAAAATATCAAAAACAGCAGGAAATGAGAGCGTTGCTGCAGGACATGAAGGGACAGGAAGATGTGACGTTGGATGGCAGGAAGCTCATGGTTTACTGTAACATCGGCTCCCCTGAGGATATCGCAGCAGTTTTGGCAAATGACGGGCGGGGAATAGGGCTGTTCCGTTCGGAGTTTCTGTATCTCGCTTCCGATGACTATCCGTCCGAGGAAGACCAGTTCCAGGCATACAAGGAAGTGGCGGCTGCCATGGAAGGCAGGAGAGTGGTCATTCGTACATTGGATATCGGAGCTGACAAGCAGGTAGATTATTTTGGGCTCCAGAAGGAAGAAAATCCTGCGCTGGGGGTACGTGCGATCCGAATCTGCCTGAACCGTCCTGAGGTATTCCGCACCCAGCTCCGGGCGCTGTACAGGGCTTCCGCTTATGGCAAGATTGCGATCATGTTTCCGATGATCACATCCGTGTGGGAAGTAAAAGAATGCAAACGAGCGTGTCAGAAGGTAATGGCAGAACTGGATGCCGAGGGCGTTCCCTATCAAAAAGGCACGGAGATCGGCATTATGATCGAGACGCCGGCTTCGATCCTGATTGCGGAGGAACTGGCAAAAGAGGTTGATTTCTTTTCCGTTGGAACCAATGATCTGACACAGTATACCCTGGCATGCGATCGGCAGGCAAATGACCTTGGAAAGTTTTTTGATCCCCATCATCCGGCGGTTCTGAGGGCATTGAAGATCGCTGCGGACGCTGCGCATAAGGCAGGCATCTGGATAGGCATCTGCGGGGAATTGGGGGCGGATCTGTCTCTGCTGGAAACTTTTCTGGCAATCGGAATCGATGAGCTGTCGGTATCACCCGTCTCGGTATTGCCGCTCCGGGCTCGGATCCGCCAATCCATTGCCAGGACGTGCACGCTGGAACTGTTGGAGTGCTGAATGACGGTTCAGCCTTGGCAGTTGTCCTGGAGAGCAGGATAGGATCCTGCTCTCCGGGATATGTCCTCAAATAGAAAGTTTACTCCTTTCGCAGTTGTTTCATTTTGGACAATGTCCACACATGTCGCTGTTCCTGGCATTCAGCAGTCTCGATGGCAGACGCGCTTCTTATGAGATCTTCAGGATCCGCACTTCGCTGGCGTGAAATACGTCATCTTCAAAACTGCCCTTGAGTTCCACCGCCCGTGTTAGTTCCAGATCCTGGGCGGAGGCATCGGCGTCCTCGTGCGTCTCACCGTTATAGATTGTGCGCAGGCAGAAATGGGTGTTCTCGTCATAGACTACCGGGATGAGGTCGGAGTCGGGAATCGTTACGCCGGAAGCGGCAGAACTGCTTACGACAGAGCTGTCCTCTAAGAGTATGGTCTGCGTCTCCGAGATATAGAAAGTGTTGCCCTCGATCTTGCAGATATCGCCCGCAAAGTCTGCGTCAACAGCCGCCGCGACATCGGGAGAAAAAACATGCCATCGACCTTCGGTGTCACCAGAGTTCGCGTCATCCTGTACTGGCTCTGTATCGCTCTGCGCACTGGGATCACCAGTGTCGTCCGGTGTCGTCTCTGGCTGGGAAGGTGCTGTGCTGTCGGAAGCGGCAGGCGCGGGCAGCTCCACAACCTGATCGTCCGCAGATGCGGGGGAAGCGCCGCAGCCGGTTGTCAGTGCCCCCGACAGGCAGACGGCGCAGATAAGTGCGATCGTGTTTCGGATCTGTTTTTTCTTAGATGTTGTCATAGATAAATTCCTCCTTTGTAGGTGTTTGCTGTTTCCGTTATTTATTATAGTAGGCTTATCTCTAAGTTGGCTCTAAAAGGAAAAGTTATCTATTCCGGACTGCAATAATGCTGATACAGTCCGCATATTTTTTGCTGCATCAGCGCGATCAATTCCACGGGTTCTGACACAGTGGCGTTGTCCCCAAACGGCAGGAGGTAATCGGCAACCCACGCCAGAGCATCATGGCTTATCTCCATATCGATGATACCGCCGCCTGCGGGAAATGTTTTTAATCCGCCTGCGAGCAGGCATTCGCTTTCGCAGCGTTTCACGCCGGCGTCCGTCAGCCGGATCTTTAGGTGGTGATCATTCGGGATCTCTGTTTTCTCAAGATATTCCTGAATGGATGCGGGGATCGGATAGTTCTCTTTAGGATAGGGTTTCTCCTCCAGGATTTCCTGGATGCGGTCGACCCGGAATACTCTGATCTGACCTGCCGTGGTACAGTAGGCGGGGCAGTACCAGAGGCCGTTCATGGCGTACAAGCCGATCGGTATGATCGTGCGCGTACTCTCAGAATGGGTGGACGAATAGCGTATCGTTGCGGCGTGATGGTTTACCACGACCGAAAAGATCGGTTTGAGCAGGGGGGAATCGCAATGCCTGTCCGGGATCCAGAACACGACTTTGTTTTGAAGCTGTGTGATACTGTTTTGCACATCCAGTGGCAGACAATTCAGGAATTTTTTCAGGACGGATATGGTTTCCTGCTCAAAAGGCAGGTCGCGGTAATATTGCAGGGCTTGACAGGCAAAGAATATCGCTTTTGCCTCGCTTTCCGAAAAAGCGATCGGCGGCAAAACACGTTCTTTCAGGATATGATACCCGCCTGCCGCCCCGACCTCGGAGTAAAGGGGAAAGCCCGCCCGCTCCAGCGCCTGCAGATCGCGCAGGATCGTTCTTTTTGACACGCAAAATTCATTCGCCAACTCGCCGACTGTAAAATCTTTTTTTGCGTTGATCGTGATCATCATTTCAATAAGACGTTCTGGTTTTGACATTGTTAAACTCCTCTCCAAATAGTGACAGCTTTTGTCACCATTCTATGATAAACTATATATATGCTGAATGCAATGTAGAACTTAGAAGCCGTGCGGCGCGCGTTTTCACTGCTTTGATGGCGCGTGCGCAGTGGACGAAACTTGTGGATAGACTCTCGGAGTCTCTTTGTGCCTGATATTGTGAGAAGATTTTTTGTCAGATGTGCACAAATTTATGAGGCGTACATTGATTAAATTTGTGTGCATATGACGGTAAATCTGCCACAATAGCAGGTGCAATGGAAATTCCGAGAGGCTGTGTGGATGGAAAGGAGAAAACGAATGGAAAAAATGATGTACATGATGATGATCAAGAAGAGCAAGACCTACAATAAACTGACCAGGCAGGTAGTTGCGGAACACGTCGAGAACATAAGACGGCTCGACGATGAGGGGAAGCTGGAGATCTGCGGTGTCTTTAAAGGCTATTCGGGAATGGCTGGCATGTATATCCTGAAAACCGAGAGCCGCGAGGAGGCGGAAGAGATCTGCAAGGCAGAGCCGTTAGTCATGGGAGGGTACGCAACGTATCAATTATATGGTTTACAGATCGCGGACCGGGAGAATAATTACCTGCTGTAGTTTTTGCAGGGGGGATTTTTGGCTCTGCGTGGACTGACCATTGACAGGAAGCCTTTAAAGGATCATATGGAGGCAGTCGGGCATAAAGAGACATTTGATCTTGTGCGGGATTTGGTAAATGAACAGATTCCTTTATCAGAGAGCATCATCAAGCAGATTCATTATCTTGTATTGGCAGACAAACGGGAAGATCGCGGTGTTTACAGAAGAGTTCCTGTCAGGATCATGGGTGCGAAACATGAACCAGCACAGCCATATTTGATCCAGCCTAAAATGGAACAGTAGCTGGAGGATTATAGGAATAATATAGATCATATCATTTCCCGGCTTGCATGGTTTCATATTGAATTTGAGGGGATTCACCCTTTTATTGATGATGGTGTTATAATTGGGACAAGGTTAGAGAAACCCAGTAAAATCAACAGGTTTGCACTCTTTAGTCCTATTTTTTATCCTATGCGGGGTGGAGAGGACGGCGCCATACATATCAATACCCACTGTACTGAAAGTCAGATGGGACTCTGTGCATAGCGGGGGTACTGGCTTAAGAAATAACAAAGATAGGACTTTAATTTGCTTTGACCGGGGAACCGGAGGGTGATTTAAAGTCCTTTTCCTTTTCGTAGGACGGTCAAGTTCTGTAAGGTATGGTCTGTGGGTAGGGAAGCTCCTGATGGTTCGTTGCGAGGTAGGGAAGTTGGTCATTGAGCAGCGGGAGTAGGTGGATTGCATTGATTTGCTTGAGGAATAGCAGTTAAGCATGGCGGCAGAGAGGAAAGTGAGGTTTTGATATAGGGGAAAGATTTAATCTGTCGGGGAAAGAGCAGAAAGTGGTGTTTGGGCTGGCAGAGAAGGGGAAGATCAGGCTGGATGCGAGGAGGGCGAAGTGCGTCAGGGCATGGTTGGAAATGTGACGGAGAAGAGGGTGCTGGAGGCACTTGACGGCGGGAAAGGGAGGAAGGATTCTGCCGGAAAGCCTATCAAGCTACCGGCGGATGTGTATGAAAGGTATTTTGCCGGTGTGAAACCTGCGGACGTGGCAGGGATTGTGGAGCAAGCGCTGGCGGCATGGTTCGGGAAGGGAGGGGATGCAGATGTTCCGGGCGGAAGAGATAGAGAAGCGGGATAAGTCCTATTTTAACATTATCCTGGCGGAGAACTATGATGTGACGATCCAGTCTAAGAATACGGGGCATATCTGGTATATCCATAATCCGGAGTAACCGGGGGAAGGGGAATGTATTATTTTCCATAAGTATAGGGCTTCCCAGCCCTATCATCAGCATGGGAGGGCAAGGAATCTGCAACATCTTGATAAAAATAGGCCGGGATTGAAAAGAGTTGGCTAAAGCGGGCATAATAGTTATACTTAGAGAGTTCGTCAGTGTATGGCGGGTTCTTTTTTGTCAGAAATCCGGATAGTAATTATTGTGGGAATAGTGAATTGGCTGTATAATAGGTCTAAGAGAGCTTAGCTTACAGCTGGCTATTAGTTGGGAGGACTGGAATGAATTTTTTTGATATGTGTTATGAATTATTTATGAGAACATCCAAATACCATGATTTGGGTAAAGATATTCAGAACTATAATAAAGTGATATACTATATGAACAATTTCTATGGTGTGGAACGAAAAAAGATTGAAGAATTTATAATTGATGTTCGCATGGATAATCCGGTTTATTCAGCGATACAGCAGATGGCAAAGGTTATGGCAAGCAACGTGCCTTTGAGACGGTTAGAAGAACTTTATCTAAATGAACTATATATTGAATTGCGTGGGGAGATATGCAATGTTGTCCTAAAGGGGGCATATGACAGTATCAAATTATTGAACGAATTAACTACAGAAGAGGAATTGCAGCTTTCAAAAAGGTTTGCAAGTGGAGACGACAGCATTTTTACGCAGTATAAATGCATGTGAAATGAGCGGATTTTATATTTTATGATGTCACGGCGGGATGGCTGATTCAGGCAGCAGGGAAACGGGATTTTACATATGAGACGAAGGTGATGTGTTGGACAGAACGGGAATAAAATGGTCAAAAGAAGAGACGATACTTGTATTTGATTTGTATTGTAGGACTTTGTTCGGCAAAATCAATTCGTCTAATAAGGATATAATGGAATTGGCCGGCTTGCTGGGACGGACTCCGGGAGCAGTGGCTCTTAAAATGCATAATCTGGCTCATTATGATCCAGAGCTTAGAAAAAGAAATGTTACTGCAATGGCTCATGGAAGTAAACTGGATGCTTCGGTATGGGAAGAGTTTAGCAGTAACTGGGAAGATTTATCTTATCAGGCAAGATGTATATTGGCAGGACTAAAGAGTGAGAGTATTGATAAAGTAGTGAATGAGCCAGAAATCGTTATGCTTCCGGAGGGCAGAGTTCGGGAGCAGATGGGTAAATATCGGATTGGCCAGAATTTCTTTAGGACGGCAGTATTAAATTCATATGAGAATAGATGCTGCATTACGGGCCTGGCAGTTCCTGAACTTCTTGTGGTAAGTCATATTAAGCCTTGGAAAGATGCGGACAGCAGGACGGAGCGGACAAATCCCATGAATGGCCTTACGTTAAATGCGCTCCATGATAAAGCGTTTGACAGGGGGCTGATAACAGTTACCCCTGATTATATTATTAAGGTTTCATCTGAAATAAAGCCGTCTGTGGAGGGAGATACAGTGGAGGATTGGCTGTTGAGTTTTGCTAATCAGAAAATCAGGATGCCGAATAAATTTTTCCCAAGAAAAGAGTTTTTGGAGTATCATAATGATGTGATTTTTAAAACTTGATTTGGGGCTGATGGTATTTATAGAAGGAAAATGATCTGATGAGAAGACTATAGTAAACGACGTTAATTCTTTCTGTTTGACTCTAGGAAAAAGAGCATAGAGC
>CAJUQU010000136.1 GCA_910588595.1 uncultured Lachnospiraceae bacterium
GTTTCTCCTGCACAGCTGTGAGCTTTTTATTTTTCTCTGAGATCTTGTCACGTACTTTGGTGCGGGCTTTCTCCAGTTCCTGAATGGAGGTCTTGTTGACGCTGACTTTCTGGAAGTCCCGGATCGTCTCGTCGGCGACGTCTTTTGCCTCCTGCAGGATCTTGCGCGCCTCCTCGTTGGCTGCGCGCAGGATCTTGTCCTTCTGTGCGTCGAGGCGCTCCTGTTTCTGTTCCAGTTTCATTTTCAGGGATTCGATCTCTGCTTTGTAGCTCTGGATCTCATTGCGCTCGTTTTCGATGGTGCGTCTGCTGGTCTCGAGATCGGCAAGCAGATCCTCGAAGCTCTCGTCCTCCTCGCTGATGTGTTCCTTGGCAGATGCGATGATCTCGTCCGGCAGACCGAGCTTTGACGAGATGGCGAATGCGTTGCTCTTGCCGGGAATGCCGATCAGGAGCCGGTAAGTCGGGCGGAGTGTCTCCACATCGAACTCGCAGCAGGCGTTTTCCACATAGGAGGTTGTGAGTGCGAACACTTTTAACTCACTGTAGTGTGTGGTCGCCATCGTGCGGATTCCTTTGTCGTGCAGGTGCTTTAAGATCGCGATCGCAAGTGCCGCGCCCTCCGTCGGATCCGTTCCGGCGCCGAGCTCGTCGAAGATACAGAGGGAATCCTCGTCTGCGTTTTTCAGTATAGAGATCGTGTTTGTCATGTGGGCAGAGAAAGTCGACAGGTTCTGCTCTATGCTCTGCTCATCGCCGATGTCCGCGTATACTTCTGTGAAGATGCCGAGTTCAGAGCGGTCGAGAGCCGGTATGTGAAGCCCGGACTGCCCCATCAGCGCAAAGAGTCCGACAGTCTTTAAGGATACGGTCTTGCCGCCGGTGTTGGGACCCGTGACAACCAACAGATCAAACTCTTTGCCGAGGTTGATATCGATGGGGACCACTTTCTGCTTGTCCAGCAGTGGATGGCGGCCTTTGCGGATATTGATATAGCGGTCTGTGTTAAAGAGCGGGCGCGATGCGTTCATGTCGACGGCGAGCCCGGCTCTTGCAAAGATAAAATCAAGTTTCGTCAAAAGACGGAAGTTGTTTGCAAGCTCCTCGGTATGTTCTCCCGCGGCGGCGCTCAGCTCGGCGAGAATGCGCTCGATTTCGTCTTTTTCTTTCAGAGCGAGCTCCTTGAGCTGGTTGTTCAGATCCACCACGACAGCCGGTTCGATGAAAAGTGTGGAACCTGTGGAACTCTGGTCGTGCACCATTCCGGGAACATTGCCTTTGTGTTCCGATTTGACAGGGATACAGTAGCGGTTGTTGCGCATTGTGATCACTGCGTCCTGAAGGTAAGTCCGATAGCTTCCGTTTACCATGTTAGTGAGCTGGTTGTGTATCTTTTCGTTGGTCAGATTGATGCTGCGTCGGATATGTTTGAGTGTCGAGCTCGCATCGTCGGCGATCTCCTCCTCGGAGATGATACAGCGGTTGATCTCGTTCTGGAGCGGTGTCAGCGGTTCGAGGTTTGCAAAATATTCCTGTAAGCTGTCGGTGATCTCCTCATCGTGTTCTGAGCGCGCGAAGGTTTTTGCCCTTGTGGCGCAGGCGAGGGAGGCAGAGATCTGCAGCAGTTCAACGGCGGAGAGGGCACTTCCGATCTCCAGCGATCTGATGCTGAAATGGATGTCCTTGTTTCCGCTAAAGTGGATCCTGCCGCCTTTTACCAGGCGGGTAAACGCGTCAGCAGTCTGCTGCTGCGCCTCCTCGATTTCTTTGATGTCTGTCATCGGTGTCAGTTTCTGACACAGCTCCTTGCCGGGAGCAGAACTTGCCTTGTCGACGAGCAGACTGATGATTTTATGATATTCAAGTATTCGCAATGCTTTTGCGTTCATAATAGTCCTCCATAATATTATTTCTATGTCATTTCTAGTACTCCGTCCGGTTAGAAATTAGAATCGTGAACTGCCTGTTCCGCACCATTGCGTCGTTAAAATTTTTAGACGATGCCACTGCATCGCCGTCGAAATTTTGCCTAGCACTGGCACGATCCATGCAGTCCACAACTCTAATTTCTGTCTGGATGGAGCACTAATACAGCGCTGCATTAATATTGAAGTAAATAGCGCTTGATATTCGTGTCATCTGTGCGCCTTCAAAGCGACGGCGTAGTGGACCTTACGTCTAGCTTTGAAGGTGTGCAGAGGACGCGGATAGCAGGTGATATTTACTCGATTATTAATGAAATGCTGTACTAGATCAGGATATCAGTAAATTCCCCGGATGCCGGTGTCGCCATCGAGGGTGTTCATGTTATATAATAACAATACATCTGTAATGTCCCCGTGTTCTGCCAGAAAGGAGGACGGACCGTCCCTGTAGTATCTGGTGTCAAGCACATAGATCTTTTTGTAATGGTGCGCGAGGAATGGCACCATGGAATTGGCGTAGCTGTCCTTGATCAGCATGAGTGCATCCTGTGAGGCTGCCGTGCTGTTCTCGATCACCACAAGCGGGTGGATATTGTTGAGAAAAAGGGAGTACTTGTCCTTCTCTGCAGCATAGTCAAGGTTGTACAGGCTGTCAGTCACTTCCCCTGTATCCACGTAGGTGACAGTCAGGTCATCTGCGGGGTTGGTGTATATCGTGATCGTGTCCTTTGGGTGGCTGTAATCGTTCACTTTGGAGTACAGCGTGCCGGCAAACGTGTCCGTGACAGTCTGTGCCGTCAGGGATTCAAGTGACACGGGTGTCATTTTTTTGGCATCACAGTACGCGAGATAACCGCAGTAAGCTCCCAGAGTTGTCCAGTGGTGGTCGGTGCGGTAGTACAGCTGTCCCCTGGCAGTGCCCTCAAAAAGCCTGTCCGTGCAGTCGACCGCAGGGATACCACATGCGTCGTAGATAGCGGATGCGGTCGTTGTCTGGTCAGACAAGGGGGCATGCGCCGGGAGTTTGTCATTGTATATGGTCACAGCTGTCGGCACCAGCATCAGGTTCACATCAACCTTTCTGGTGTCGATCTTGTCATAAAAACTGACAAGTGTGTCAGTTATGCGCTCCGTATTCTGCGGCTCTGCGTAAGATTCGATGAGATAGTCGTCCTGTGCCACATAGACGTGATTGATCTCCTTTCTGCCGCTTGCGATCTCCACGCCGCTTTTTAACCCCACAAAAAAATCCCGCTGCGGAAAGTGGTCAGCGAGCCAGTCGCCCAGCGATTCCGTGTATTCTCCGCTGAGTAAGGTCCTGGCGGAAAAGGACGGAAATTTTGCGAGATATCTGTTTTCATTTTCGGAAAATTCCTTTTTCGGACTGGCGAGCAGGTATACTGAAAGCGACAAGATACCGATGCAGAGCAGACATACGACAGTCCTCCTTATTTTAATATTGGTGATCATTGTTGATGAAATCCTTTCGGCAGTATGCACTCATACGCTAATTTCTGTCTGGATGGAGCACTAGAGCATGTTTGTATTATATTTTGCCTCCGATGTCTGAGATCATGAGCAGTCGATCCGTAACCTGTACTTAAAATCGAAAATACAAGAAAGGATTGTAGGTGTCGCTCACCATATAGGCGGTTGACAGGATAAACAGCAGCAGTACTCCGATTCCGGCACACGCAGACAAAATGCGGCCCGTTCCCCGGCTGAGCATCGATGCCTTCCGGCACAGCCACGGATACACCGGGCATGCAAGGACGCAGGCGGTGACAAGCACGACGCCGTAATTGCCCAGATACCACAGAAAACGGGTGTCAGCAAGCGTGCCGGAGGCAAAGGAGAAGAGCAGCGTGATATAGCCCCCAAGCTCTCCAAAGTCTGTGATCGCAAAGATCACGAATCCAAATACGACGATCAGAAAAGCGTAGGCGTGTTGGATCCATCTTGGAAATTTTGCGAGCAGTTTTCCCCATACATACTTTTCAAGCATGAGCAGGATCCCGTAGTAGATGCCCCACAGGATAAAATTCCATGAAGCCCCATGCCACATTCCGGTCAAAAACCATACAACGGCGATGTTGAACAGGTGGCGGGCGACGCCCTTTCTGTTTCCGCCAAGCGGAATATACACGTAATCGCGGAACCATGTGGACAGCGAAATGTGCCACCGCCGCCAAAAATCTGTCACAGAGACAGCAGTCAGCGGGTAATTGAAGTTTTCATTGTAATGAAATCCAAGCATATGCCCCATGCCGATCGCCATATCGCTGTAGGCACTGAAGTCGAAATAGAGCTGCAAAGTAAAGCAGAGTGCGCCGAGCCATGCCGTCGCAACACTTGTGTCCGCAGCACCCAGGATACGGATCTCCTCCCACAAGGCGCCAGCCTGGTTGGCGATGAGTACTTTCTTGAACAAGCCCATCATAAAGCGCAGTAGTCCCTGTTCAAATCCCTCGAATGTTAATTTCCGGCTATGAAGCTGCTCCTGAATGTCGGCAAAGCGCACGATGGGACCGGCAACCAGCTGTGGAAACATGGATACGTAAGTGAGGTACGCAGTATAGCTGTGCTCCGCCTTCACCTCGCCGCGGTACAGATCGATGATATAGCTCATCGTCTGAAACGTATAAAAGCTGATACCGACCGGCAGATGGATCCCGGGCTGCGCAAACTGTGTTCCGAACAATCCGTTTATGGACGAAACCGCAAAGTCGGCATACTTGAAAAAGGCAAGTATGGACAGATTGATGCAGATGCTGCAGCACAGAAAGAAGGTCCGCCTGCATCTGGTAGTGCCAAAGCGCTCCATCAGCCGCCCGTTTGTGTAGTCGAGCGCAGTGGAGAAGAGCATCAACAGAATGTACAGCGGCTCTCCCCACGCATAAAAAATTAGGCTGAAAATAAGCAAAATCCCATTTTTCCATGAAAATGGGACCGCGTAATACAAGATCATGCACAGTGGCAGGAAAAAAAACAAAAACGGGATACAGCTAAAGACCATGTTAATCCTCCGCTAAAACAATCCGCTTTCGATGATATCTGTAATTGTGTCTGCATTTTCGGATATCACGAGCCATACATAGTTATCTTTTGTCTGAACCTTGCTTTTTTCGACGATCGCAAACTGTTCAGGGATATAGTTTTCCATCTCGTTTTTCTTCTCATCTACAACGGTCTGGAGACTGTCGGAAAGTCCTGTCAGATCGTCGGCGTTTTTGACTTTCATGATAATGACGGTCTCTGCCTGCGCGGCATCCTCAGACATGGAGAACACATATTCGTCAAGAAGGGCAGCATCGATTCCGTAATAATTTGAGATAAAGTCATCGTCCATGCGCTGCGGCGACTGTAAAGAGACAGTCTGTTCTATCTCCTGGTAGATATCATCGATTGATTTTGTGGTCTCCTTGCTGGCAGACGTGTCCGTGGTCTGTGCTGTCTCTGAAATAGGATCTGTGTTGGCTGTGGTTGGTACAGTCTTGTCAGAACATCCAGTGCAGAGGAGCACTGCTGTCAGGACTGCTAAAGCTTTTGTTGATTTGATTGTATGCATTATTCTAATCTCCCTTTTGTAGTTTGAGTAGGAACTGTCTCTAATATGGTTTCCATTTTTGATGGGGTTTCTTTTGGCGTCTCGGTCTCTGTGGCGGTTTTTGTCTCGGCAGTCTCGGCTTCCTCCTGCGCTGACTGAGCATTTGCATATTCAATGAGCGTTGATTCCCAAAGAGTGTAGGCGGAGGTGGAGAGGTGGACAAATCCGTCACTGCAGTATTTGCTTTCCAGATTTCCGTTTCCGTCAGATAGGAGAGTGCACAGATCAAGGTACCCCCAACCGTTTTCCTCTGCCATTTCTTCCAGAAGGACATTGTACTGCGCCAGGTTTTTATTGTTCAGTTTGCCGGCTCCCTGACCTGCAAGCGTGTAGGTTACGCTGATAATATTGATCTCGATATCCGGTGAGGTCTCGAGTATTTTGTTGATCAGTTCCTTGTATTTGTCCCGGGCGCCCTCTAGTCCAAGGATGCTGATGTCATTCATGCCCAGTAGGATAAAGGCGCGCTTGCTGCCTATGAGGGAGATCGCATCCCAGACCTGGCTCTTTTTCCCTTTGTACATAGGGTGGACATTGTCCGAATTGACAGGCTTCATGGCGTTGAATGCCGAGTAACTTCCCACAGCCAAAAACTGGATATTGCGGATAAAAGTTTCCTGTTTGGCACTGTAGTTTCGAAAACCCACCATGATGGAATCACCGATAAAAACAGAATCGCCATAGTATTCTTCAAGTTCTTCGTCGGTCAGACCGGGGACTGTGGATTGGGTTTCGGATGATTCCGCAGTCTGCGCACTTTCTGCCGGAACCGCATCTGTCTGTGCATCGCCGGGGGCAGCATAAACAAGCCCTGAATGACCGCAGAAAATAAGTATTGATGTGAGTGCGGTACAAAATAATTTTTTTCTGATCTCCTGATTATTCACTTTTTTTTTCATAAAATTTCCTCTTTAGGGACTGCAGATCGCAGAGCCTTATCGTCTGTGTTGATTAAACATACTTATACAAAAGATATTCTATCATTAATTTAATATTCCTACAAGGTATTTTTGAATAGTAGTAGTGTGAAATTTTTGTCAAAATTTTTGTCAAATATTTTGTCATAACTTAAAATGCATTGACCATAGGATTTCTATCGGCTATACTATGAAAAGAGTCTGAGATGAGAGGAGGATGAGAGGAAAAATGCGGAAGAATAAAGAGATGAATGAAGATTCAAAGCCGCAGAACAGCCCTGCGGAGTCAGCAAATGATTTCGAGTTTCTGCAGGAGAAGATCAAAGAGCGGCCGATCAATAAAAAGAGGCTTCTAAAGCGCACGATCATCACTGCTTCCATGGCAGTCCTTTTTGGTCTGCTGGCGTGTTTGTCATTTTTGCTGTTGGAGCCTGTTCTCAACAACTGGCTCTATCCTGAGGAGGAGCCGGAGATCGTGACGTTTCCACAGGAACAAAATGAGATGCTCCCGGAGGACATGCTCACAGAGGGAACGACGGCAAGCCAGGAGGGAAGCGAGGAGAGTTCTTCCCACAGCAGCGAGGAGAGTCAGATATCGGAGTCCGGGACGGATGATCCGGAATCAAAGACCAGCGTCGAAGAGGAGGAAGGCGCGAGAGAGAGCAGCACAGTGGAAGAAAGTGCGGATGAACAGGCGGAGCATTTGAATGAACAGGATCTGGCAGTAGACGATCCCAATGCCACAGATGCAGCGGCAGGAAGTCTGGCGGGAAACGTGGGAGAAACGGTTCCGATCGAACCGTTAAAGCCCTATCAGACACAGTATGAGGAGCTGTATAAGATCTACAGTAAAGTCCAGACGAGCATGGTGACTGTCACGGCAGTGCACTCGGATGTGGACTGGTTTAACAACACCTATCAAAGCGAGGGAACGACGGCAGGTGTCATCATTGCAAACAATAACAGGGAGCTATTGATCCTCAGCAGAAAATCTACGCTGGATGGTGCAGAGACCATACGGATCAGTTTTTGCAACGGCTCCGATGCCAGTGCCGTGATCAAGCAGTATGATCAGAATACGGATCTGGCTGTATTGGCAGTGGATCTCAAATATATAGGAATCGACACGATGGATTCTGTAACAGTAGCATCGCTGGGGAGTTCGATATCTTCAGGAATGACCGGAACACCGATCATTGCGGTTGGAAATCTCTTTGGTTACAAAGATACAGTCTGTTATGGAATGGTCACATCAAAAAACAATATCATAACAATGGCGGACAGTGAATATAAGCTGATGACGACGGATATTTATGCAGGGACAAGCCCGAGTGGTATCCTTGTCAATATGAGCGGGGAAGTGATCGGGATCATTGATAACAGCCATAATCATGACGACACCAGAAATCTCCTGTCAGCGGTGGGGATCACCGAGCTGAAAGGATTGATCTCTAAGCTGTCCAATGGGGAACACATTCCATATCTAGGGATCTATGCGCAGGATATCTCTGCACAGACGAGAACGGAGCTGGGGATTCCACAGGGGGCGTACATCGTGGATATCGATATGGATTCGCCAGCTATGTTGAAAGGGATCCAGAAAGGTGATATTCTGGTTAAAGTCGGTTCCCGTGATATCAAAAGCGCTGCGGATTACATGAACGTGCTGCGGAATTCCCAGGTGGAAAGCAGCATAGACATAGTAGTGCAGAGGGCAAGTGTCAATGATTACATGGAGATGCACTTTGTGATCCAGGTGGAGTAACCCCTGCATTTATCAATTGGGAATAAATGAGTATTATTATATATAGAAAGGATCTAGTGTAAAAATGAAATATATTAAGGATTATAAAGACGGAGACAGGGTTTTTGACATCTATTTCTGCAAATTTAAAAGTTCTGCCATAACTAAAAACGGAAAAAATTATGACAATGTGATTCTTCAGGACAAGACAGGCACGCTCGATGCCAAGATTTGGGATCCGAACAATGCCGGGATCGCTGACTTTGAAGCGATGGATTATATTGAGGTGTACGGGGATGTCACGGTCTTTAACGGTGCACTGCAGGTGAACGTCAAACGTGTGCGCAAATGTGCGGAAGGGGAGTACGACGAGGGAGAGTACATGCCTGTGAGCAAGCGGAATCTGGACGAGATGTATACAGAGCTGCTAAACATCATTGACAGTATCCAAAATACATATCTGAAAGATCTATTAAGAAAATTTTTCGTGGAGGATAAAGCGTTTGCTGCCAGATTTAAGAAAGCATCGGCAGCAAAGTCTGTTCATCATGGTTTTATCGGAGGACTTCTAGAACACACGCTTGGCGTCACAAAGCTCTGTGAATATTACTGTACGGCATATCCTGTCCTGAACCGGGATCTGCTCCTTGCTGCTGCGATCTGCCACGATATAGGAAAGACAAAGGAAATCAGTGCATTTCCTGCAAACGATTACACAGATGAGGGACAATTTCTGGGACATATCGTGATGGGATCAGAGATGATCGGACAAAAGGCAAGGGAAATTCCCGGGTTCCCGTCAGTGCTTGAGATGGAGCTAAAGCACTGCATTTTGTCGCATCATGGGGAATATGAGTACGGGTCCCCAAAAAAACCGGCACTGATAGAGGCATTGGCGCTCAACTACGCAGATGACACTGACGCAAAGCTAGAGACATTCACAGAGATCCTGAACGCTTCGCAGGAGACGGGCTGGCTGGGTTACAACAGGCTGTTCGAATCAAATCTAAAGAGAACGATGTAGAAGAATGCGTGTGATTTTTGACGGAGGGATGGGATTGGAGTACAGAAAAGATGACATTGTAACAGTAGAGATTGAGGACATGGGAATTGATGGCGGGGGTATCGGAAAGGTAGAAGGTTTTACTTTTTTTGTGAAGGATGCAGTGATCGGAGACAGGGTACAAGTCAAGGTCATGAAAGTAAAAAAAGGGTATGCGTACGCCAGACTGATGGAGATTATCGAACCTTCTCCCGACCGCAGAGAGCCAAAATGCATGTATCATAGACAATGCGGCGGATGCCAGATACAGGCTCTTGACTATAAGGCACAACTGGTCTTTAAGGAGAACAAAGTCAAGAATAACTTACACAGGATCGGCGGATTCTCCAGGGAACTGATTGAGCAGGTGATGGAGCCGGTCGTGGGCATGGAAGAGCCTTTTCATTATCGCAATAAAGCCCAGTTTCCGATCGGTATGGACAAAGATGGTGAGCCTGTAGCAGGTTTCTATGCTGGAAGGACCCATTCGATCATACCCAATACAGACTGTGCACTGGGAGTAAAAGAAAATAAAGCGATCCTGGAAATATTGCTGGACTACATGAAAGAATATAAGATAGCGCCCTACAATGAAGAGACGGGAAAAGGACTTATCCGCCATGTGCTGATACGAAAAGGCTTTACAACAGGCGAGATCATGGTGTGTATCATTGTGAATGGAGAGAAGCTGTCGTGGAAGCGCGAACTGGTGGAAGCGCTCAAAA
>CAJUQU010000137.1 GCA_910588595.1 uncultured Lachnospiraceae bacterium
TGTCAGTGACTGGAGTTCAGACGTGCGCTCTTCCGATCTGCTCCGCACCCGTGATGACAATCTGACCCGGGCAATTGTAGTTTGCGATGGTGACGATCCCGTCCGTCTGGCGGCAGATCTCTTCGATCTTATCGCTGTCAAGCCCGAGCACTGCTGTCATGGCACCGCCCTCCGGATACGCTTCCTGCATGAAGATCCCGCGCTTTCTGATAATGCAGAACAGATCCTTTAGATCCATGACATCCGCTGCTGCAAGCGCCCCGTACTCACCCAGACTCAAACCTGCCGTGATATCTGCCTTGACACCCTTTGACTCGAGCACTTTGAGGATCGCCACTTCGGTTGTGAGCATTGCGATCTGTGTGTACTCTGTGATGTTCAGTTTGTCATTCTCGGCAAAGCAGAGTTCTTCCATGTCAAGTCCCGACACGTTTCCTGCAAGCTCATAGACCTTCTTTGCCTCCTCGTATGTATCATAAAAATCCTTTCCCATGCCCACATACTGTGAACCCTGTCCCGGAAAGATAAATGCTGTTTTGCTCATCTCTGCCTCTCTTAGTGATACAGCCAGCACTGTGTCTTGCTGCTGCATCCGTGAATCCTATATCCTATATTTTCCTGCCAAGAAGCTCTTTGCCCTGTTCCATGATCTCTGCTATGATCTCCCTGCATGGCTGTTCTGCCTTCACAAGCCCTGCGATCTGACCTGCCATGACAGTGCCGTTTACCACGTCCCCCTCCATCACTGCTTTTCTGAGGGAACCGAGTGTAAGCTTTTCAAGCTCCATAAAATCGGCGCCTTCCTTTTCAAGCTTGAGGTACTCTTTTGTCATCTTATTGCGGATGCTCCTGACCGGATGTCCTGTCGTCGTGCCGGTCACTGTCGAATCGATGTCCTTTGCCTTGATGAGCATCGCCTTGTAATTCTCATGTACGATAGATTCTGTCGCCGCCACAAAGCGCGTGCCGATCTGCACTGCCTCTGCACCGAGCATAAGCACCGCCGCAAAGCCTCTGCCGTCCGCGATTCCGCCTGCTGCGATCACAGGGATATCCACTGCATCCACAACCTGCGGCACCAGCGACATGGTGGTGAGCGAACCGATATGCCCGCCGCTCTCCATTCCCTCCGCAACGACTGCATCCGCACCTCCGCGCTGCATCAGTTTTGCCATCGCGACGCTCGCCACCACCGGAATGACTTTCACGCCGGCTTCCTTCCACAGCCGCATATACTTGGACGGATTTCCCGCCCCAGTCGTGACAACCCTGACGCCCTCGTCGACCACCACCTGCGCGATCGCGTCCGCCTCCGGGTTCATCAGCATGATATTGACACCAAAAGGCTTGTCTGTCACTTCCTTAACCTTCTGAATCTGTTCCCTGACAAATTCTGCTGGTGCACCGCCGGCACCGATAATCCCCAATCCGCCGGCTTCCGACACGGCTGCTGCCAGATTATGCTCAGCAACCCATGCCATGCCGCCCTGTATGATCGGATATTCAATCCCTAAAAGTTCTGTAATCCTTGTCTTCATTCAAGCTCCCACTTGCCCGCTTCACCGGACACTCAACTCAGGCCTCAACACCCTTATCCTGCAGATACTTGATGATCGATCCGACTGTTGTGATCTGCTCTAAGTCCTCGGGCGGGATCTCCACACCGTACTCCTCCTGGAATGCGTCCACAAGCTCAAACAGATCGAGCGAATCTGCGTCCAGATCCTCCTTGAACCGTGTCTCCTCCGTGATCTCCACACCCTCGATGTTCAACTGCTCCTCGATGATCTCTTTTACCTTTTCTAACATGTTGTTTCCATCCTTTCTTTTTTCAATTTTCATTTTTTCAATTTCATTTTTCATCTTTTGACCACACTTTACATTGTGCTGATCTGTTTCTTTGCTGCATTTTGTTCGCCTTTGTTATCATTGCAGTTTTAGTGCAGTTTTAGTGCAGCTTCAATGCAGTTTTTATGCGGTTTCAATACTTTGACAGTCGAAATATTTGAAAGCAAAATATTTTGATTCTCAAATATTTTGACTATCAAAGTATTTACTGGCAATAGAATATACCCTGACAGTCTAATTGTCAACTACTTTTTCCAGATTTTTCTGGTTTTAATATTTTGTTTATATTTGAAAATGCTGTTGCGAAATGCGCCGGATCATCCTCCAAAGGGCGAGCCGGCGCATCAGATCTGTATTTATTTAAGATTTGCGAATCTCCACGCTCCTATACTGCTGCGGCAGATCAAGCTCCTGCGTCACATCCAGCATGGGTTCATTGTCGATATCAAAATGAACCCGGCGGGCAGCCGCAGACCGCGGACCGTCCACATTGCAGCGCATATGATAAAAGTTCCAGACCAGACCATCCGGATCTGTCAGATACGAATTGTGCCCTGTGCCGTACTGTCCCTGCGCAGAGTTTGATGACATGAGCGGATAATTGTTTTTGCACCAGTTGGCAGGATCCAGAATATCGCTCCCCATCACTGGTTTCAACAGTCCGACTGTGTAAGTCGCATCCACTGCCGCCGCCGCGTAAGTGACCATCAGCTGTCCCTCCCGCTCCAGCGCATAGGGTCCCTCCACCACATAAGTATGGTTATTCTCCCAGCTGTACTCCGGTCTGGCGATGCAGACAGGGTCACTGACAAGCCGCCACGGTTCCTTCTCATCGATCTGCGCAATGTACAGCCATGCCCCCTGATCCACCGGAAGGAACTGCCGCTGCGACCACATGGCATACATCTTCCCCTCGTATGAAAAGACGGTCATGTCCAGCGAGATGACCTTTCCCTCCTCACACAGAGGCGAACCGTCCTTTTTCACCACCATGACAGGCTCAGACCAGTCCTCCATGCACATGGGATCCCCTCCGTCTCTCAGCACACGGACACGGCTCTCCTCACAGAAAAACTCCCCGGAAGTCGCAGCGTGAAAGACGTAAAGCTTCCCGCCGATCTCATGAAACTCCGGCGCCCAGAGAAGCCCTCCGATGCCCGGATAGGTCTTCGTATCCAGAAAAAGCACCTCGGGTGCCGCAGCGATCCCCGCAAGGGTATCAGAACACCGCATATATAATGTTTGATTGCTGTCCGCATCATTTGTCGCGATAAAATAATATTTCCCGTCCCTGTACATGCAGACAGGATCCGCCCTGTTCTCTGCGATCGGCGCCGGGATGGACTCCTGATGCACTTTCCCCCTGATGACGTCCGCATCTGTGTCTGTATCTTCCCAGTCGATCCTGCGCTCCACTTTTGTGCCATCACTGTAGAGCGCCACCGCTTTCACCTTTTCCAGATCCGCCGTCCCCGCGGCTGCCTCCACTCCCGACAGTGTCATACCAACGCAGACGGGAACTGTCAGCTTCTTCAACAGATACGCACCGGTCTCCTCCGGGATCTCGATCCGATTGCCCGCAACGATGCCTTCGATCGATCCTGTCTCGCTCTCCTCCAAAGGCACTGCCTGTACTCCCGGAACCTCACTTTCGCGCACGGAGTCCTGACACAGCTTCATCTCCCTGTCGACCGTGCATGTTCCTTCGAACCACTGCGCATTTTCGTTTTTCCAGCAGATGCGGTACTGATGCGCCTGCTCATCATAACTGCAGCGCACCTCCGCGATATATCCTTTCTCCTGCAGCCTGCACAGACCCACTTCCTCATAATGTACCAGATCACTGCTTGTGAAGAAAAGGACACATCCTTCGCTCTTCGGATCCTGCTCCCCGTCGGCACCCGTGCGGACGGCAAGCACACCAAAACCGCCGTTTTCCAGGGCAAACAGCCATGGCGCTGTCATGGTTCTGGCGTCCAGCGTGCCATCCTGTGCATTCTGCACCGCTTTCGCGTACAGGATGCCCTCATTGTGATGCAGCGGCTGAAATGTCGCGCCCGCGTCCCGAATAGCAAGGTGCATACTGTACGCCATGCGCCTCCCGTAAATCATATCGTCCTTCGGTTGTCTTGTGTAACATAATACTTCCATATTTTCCTCCTAATCCTTGCTCCAGCAATTTTGATCTCCATTTCACTATTGGACTGGCAAGCGCAGGGATGATCCCTGTCCGCTGCCTGTGCACTTCCTAAAAAGCATCCTCCCGGATCCGATCAATGATCACATCACTGATCAGGCGGACAAACGGGCTCTCCTGCCCCTGGACAGGCATCGCGCCGTCCGTCGTAAATACCATCTCCGCGGGCTCTTGCGTTGTGTATGGCGCCCACTTTGGCATCGGCGTCCCGTCCGCGTCGGCACCGTTGGGATCTCCTGTCTTGATGAAGTTTGCCCAGTAATTGCACATCTGCCGGGCAAGGTCATAGTGCTTTCCGGTAAATGGCCGCCAGCACTTTGCCAGTGTCTCAAAAAAGAACCACAGATCCACCGAGTGAAAGCAGCCCGGCTGATCCCAGCCAGGAATGTCCGGCTCAAATCTGTAGTAATAATAGTTCTGCGCACTCCCGCTGTCCTTGCGCCTGCCAAAGATCCCCTTGATCGTGCACTCGATCCCGTTGACTCTGCCGTAACCGCCGTCCGCATCCGGCTGCACTGCCTCCGGCATTTTCAGAAATGCCTCACTGTAGCTGCCGAGCGCGCTGCGCGCCGCTTCCTCCAGACTCTGCCCCTCGCCGATGGGGAGGAAACCAGGAAACTCATCCCGGGTATTGCCCGCCATCACCGACACATCCACACACTTTCCTTCCAGGATGAGCTTGAGCGGCTCATCGACACAGAACTGGTGATCTATCACCGTAGTCATGCGCGGTGCTTCCTGCGCGTACTGCGCATACTTGTCCCGGATATATAGTGCGTCCAGCGCCCTTGCCTCCTCCAATGTAGACACGCCAAGAAACGCAAAGAAATCCTTGCCGTTCTGTTCCGCCTCGCTTAAGGGCTGATGGAACACGATCGGGTCTGCCCCATAGGGACTTCTGATCATCCCGCTCATGACCACCGCCTTCTGAAAGAGCCCGGCATTCCCCGGAGATGCCATCTGGCTCAGCACACTCCCGCCGCCGGCGGACTGCCCTGCGATCGTGATATTGTCCGGATCTCCGCCAAAAGCCTGGATGTTCCGGAGCACCCACCGGATCCCCGCCTGCTGGTCAAGACTGCCGAAGTTGGTGGGCGCGTCCGGCTGCTGTCCCGTGAGCTCCGGATGCGCCAGGAATCCAAAGGCGTTGAGGCGGTAGTTGACCGTGACCACCACCACTCCCCTGCGCGCGAGCCGCTCTCCGTCAAACTCCATCTCCGCCGGATATCCCCACTGCAGCGCTCCGCCGTAGATCCACACCATGACGGGCTGACGCTCCTCAGGTGTCTTCGCCCCCGTGTAGACATTCAGATACAGGCAGTCCTCGTCCATGGCGATGTCCGGATCCACATGCCACTCCCGGCAGTAGATATCATCCCCAATCCCCGGCGTATCCTGCACCGCGATCGGACCAAACCGGAATGCATCGCGGACGCCTTCCCAGTTCTGACAGGGCTGCGGCGCCCTCCATCTGTTCGCGCCGACAGGAGGTGCCGCAAACGGAATTCCCTTAAATGCCGTGATCCGCGGATCTGCCCCCTCAATTCCGCGAACCCAGCCATTTTCTGTTTTTGCTGTTCTAATCATTTGTTCTCCTTACCGCCGATGACATTGACGCCGCCGATAACGCTGATTTACCGTTTATCCTGCGCCTGATCATTGATGCCGCCGATAACGCTGATTCACCGTTTATCCTGCGCCCATGACACGGCTGCCTTTCGTTTCTTTTTATTATACACTCATTCCACTGCCATATCAATGCCAACCGCAAACAATTTTTGACAATCCGTGCACTGCCTGTTACTGCTATTTCATGCGCTCATTCAATCCACCGATTTCAGCGATTCCGCCATGTTGATCGTGTCGAGTTTCACGGACATCAGCCGGTTGACCACCCATGTAAACACAAAGGTCAGCAGGACACTCAGCAGGTAGCTCACCGCCCTGATCCGGATGTCGAAAGACATGAGGTCGATGTCAACCTTGTGCATGACATACAGATGCAGCGCCTTCCCCAGGAGGAGCCCCGCCGCGCAGCCGATCGCCGTCAGCACCGTATTCTCACGAAATACATAGGAAGCCGTCTCGTTCCTGTAGAATCCCAGCACCTTGATCGTCGCGATCTCGCGGATCCGCTCCGTGATGTTGATGTTGTTCAGATTGTAGAGCACGATAAACGCAAGCGCCGCGGCGCAGGCAATGATCACAAACACGATGTAATCCATGCTGCCCATCATGCTCGAAAAGCGCGTCAGCATATCCGCGTTGACCGACACCGCCGTCACATTGTCCGCCTTCATCAGCGCCGCACCTGCCGCGTGGACATCCGCATCCTCCGCCAGATTGACATAGAGATTTTTGTAGGACAGGGCGCCGAGCGCCTGCTCGTACGTCCCTGCATTCAGATATACATAATTGTATATATAATTCTCACAGATGCCGCTCACGACTGCGCTGATCTCCTGTCGCTCCTCGTCGCACAGCGATATCCTGTCACCGATCCCAATGTCATACCGCTCCGACAGTTTCTCACAGATGACCACTTCACCGTCCTGCGGGTATGCGATCGCCTCACCCTTAGAAGTGTGCAGATCGATATAGCCGCCCAGCTGCTCCGGTGCCTGCACAACGATCAGATTCACCGCTTTCACACCGTCCGCGGTCTCCATGTCCATCGCAGATTCCATGGAAACGATGCAGGTCCCGCCGTACGGCGCCAGCACCTCCCTGACCGCATCCAGGGACGCATCCTCCGCATCCCGCACACCATTCTTCAAAGTAACGCCGATCTGGTAGGTCTGGATCTGCGTAAACTGCTGCTCCGCGATGTCCGTGACGGAATCCCTGACTCCAAATCCCGTCACGAGCAGCGCCGTACACCCGCTGATGCCGATCACCATCATGAGAAAACGTCTCTTGTACCGGATAATATTCCTCACGGACACTTTGTGCAAAAATTTCAGCCGGTTCCAGATAAAGGGCACCCACTCCAGAAAAACGCGCTTTCCGGCCCGCGGTGTCCTGGGGCGCATCAGGTCTGCCGCCACCTCCTTCAACTCGCGGCGGCAGGAAAACCACGTCGTCCCCATGGAGCAAAACAGTGCGCACGCCAGGCACAACAGCGCTGTCGCGCCGTCCGACACAAACACGATGCCGCCCATCTCGTACATCATGCCGTACGCCTCCCAGATCACAAACGGAAACAGGTGGATCCCCAGCAGATATCCCGCGATGCACCCTGTCAGCGCCGCGCTGCCCGAGTAGACAAGGTACTTGCCCATGATCGTCGCCTCGCCGTAGCCGAGCGCCTTCAACACGCCGATCTGCGTGCGCTGCTCCTCCACCATGCGGTTCATGGTCGTCATGCACACCAGCGCCGCCACCAGAAAGAAAAATACCGGAAACACATTGGCGAGCCCCTCCACAATACTCGAATCGCTCTCAAAGCAGGCGTAACCGATATTGGCAGACCGCCCTAACACGTACGTGTCCGCCTCCTCGATCGCGGCGATATCCGCCCTCGCCTCCTCGATCTCCCGCTCCGCATCGGCAATCTCTTCCTCAAACTCCGCGTACGCGTCGTTGTACTCCGCCCAGCCGTCCGCAAGTTCCGTCTCGCCGTCCAGAAGCTTCTGCCGGCTCTCGGCAAGCTCCGCCTCCGCATCGGCAAGCCGGCGCCGTCCGTCCGCGATCTGCGCCTCGCCGTCTGCGATCTGCCGCTCCGCATCGGCAAGCTGTGCCTCCGCCGCCTCAAACTGCTGCATCGACGCCTGATACTGCAGCAGCGCCTCCGCATCCAGATACTCGACCGGCACCGCCCCCGCCTGCTCGACTGCCGCCGCAAGCTCTGCGCGCCGCACTTCCAGCGCCTGTCCCGCATCCGCAAGTTCCCGCGCCCTGCTGTCGAGAACAGCCCTGCTGTCCGCAAGCTCGTCCTCGCCGACCCTGAGCTGCTCCTGCCCGTCGGCAAGCTCCGCCTCGGCATCTGTCAGCTCCCTTCGCGCATCGGCAAGCTCCGCCTCCGCGTCCGTCCGCTCATCGGCAAGCTCCTGCTCGGCGTCCGCAAGCTCGCTCTCCGCCTCCGCGATGACCGCCTGATATCTGCGCTCCCCCTGCGCCCTGCAGTAGTCCTCCCACAGCTTTTCCTTCTCTTTCATGTAATCGTCATACGCCTGCGAGTAGATCTGATGATCCTGGTCGAATCTCACGTAGATTTCCGTGAAATACTCCGTCGCAAAACCTTCGGGGAGCAGATACATAAAGCCGCTGATCCTGCCGTTTCCGAGGGAGGTCGTGCCGCGCTCGAACTGGATATAAGCCGACGCCTGCGCGGTGCCGACGATCGTGTACTGACGGTGTGCGAAACGGTCCAGATCGTCCTGCTCGTTATTTTCGGACAACACGATGCTTTTTCCGATGGCGCTCTCGTCGTACAAAACCGCGTCGACAACGCATTCCGCATCGCTCTGCGGCAGGCGCCCTGCCACGATCTCCAATCCGTTGATGCCCTTCATCAGCGAGTGCGCCCTGATGACATCCTCGTTTCCCTCCTCATCCACATAGAGGATATCCGCCTCCACCGCGCCCTCCACCGCGCGGACGTCGTCCTTTGCCGCCAGCGCATCCACATCCGCCTGCTCAAATCCGAGCGTGGACAGGAGGCGGTAGTCGTACAGCTGTTTTTCACCCAGATACGCGCCGGCGGACTCCACCATGACAGCTCTTGTGATCTTGAGCCCTGCAAAAAAACCGACCCCCATCGCCACGATCGCAAAAATGGCAAGATAGCGACCCAGACTCTGCCAGATCTCCCGCAATGTAGTTTTTCTCATCATGGACTTCATACTTCTCTCCTCTACACAATCGCAATACAACAATCACAATACAATCACAATACAACAATCACGATATAATCACAATACAACGATCACGATATAATCACGATATGATCACAATACAACGATCACGATATAATCACGCTATGATCACAATACAACGATCACGATATAATCACAATACAACAATCACGATATGATCACAATACAACGATCACGATATAATCACGATATAATCACAATACAACAATCACGATATAATCGCGATACAATCACTGTCACAATCCCAACCACAAAAGTACAGCCTGTAAAAGCGCTGTTCCCCGCAACCATTCTCACCACTCGATCTCTTCCACCCGGACAATGTGCTCGTTCTTCACCATGCTGACGATCGCGCCGCTCTTCACCGTGATGATCCTGTCTGCCATCGCCGTCAGCGCCTGGTTGTGCGTGATGACGATGACCGTCTTGCCCTTGTTCCTGCAGGTGTCCTGCAGCAGCTTTAACACTGCCTTGCCGGTATTGTAATCCAGCGCCCCTGTCGGCTCGTCGCACAGGAGGAGTTTGGGATTCTTTGCCAGCGCACGCGCGATCGCCACCCGCTGCTGCTCCCCGCCCGAGAGCTGCCCCGGGAAATTTTTCGTCCGCTCGCCAAGCCCCACCTCATTCAGGACCTCGGCTGCATCGAGCGGATCCTTACAGATCTGCGCGGCAAGCTCGACATTCTCCAGCGCCGTCAGATTCTGTACCAGGTTATAAAACTGGAACACAAAGCCGACATCATACCTGCGGTAGCCAGTCAGCTGTCTTTTATTATATGCCGATATCTCCTCGCCATCCAGCAACACCTTTCCGTCCGTCAGCGTGTCCATCCCGCCTAAAATGTTCAATATCGTCGTCTTCCCCGCGCCCGACGCGCCTACGATCACGCAGAACTCGCCCTTCTCGATCTGAAAATTCACGTCGTGCAGCGCCTGGATCGACACCTCCCCAGATCGGAAGAGCGTCGTGTAGGGAAAGAGTGTAGATCT
>CAJUQU010000138.1 GCA_910588595.1 uncultured Lachnospiraceae bacterium
GCTGCTGGAGCAGCAGGCACAACAGCAGCTGTTGGAACAGCAGGCACAACAGCAGCAGCAGCCTTGATGGAGCGATGCAGGTCAGCGGCGAGAAAGCTTTGCGCGGTACTCAAAAGAGACAAAGGGGATTTGTGATGAATTGCGGGAAATTGACAGAGAGCATATATGAGCGCTCCGTTGTGAAAGTAGTGAAGACAGATTCAACTGAAAACAGGAAATTTTATGATGGCGCAGGACTGGGGGCAGACTGCGCCATCTTGGCGGCAGGGGAGGATCGTGCAGGGATCGTGTCTGGTCAGGCGCTGGCGTCCGGCACCGACCAGAAGGTTCTCGTGAGGGCATACATGGCAGCCGTGAACCATATGTTAGTCTGCAGTCAGCATAAATCTTTGTCAGGCTTGCAGACTGCACATGCGGACATCACGGTTATGATACCGGAAAAACTGCGCGAGATAAAGCTGCGCGGCATGATCGAGGCGGTGTCCGCTCAGGCGGAGGAGACAGGCGTGCCGATCTCGAGCTGCAATGTACAGGTGCTTGGGGCTGTCGCAGAACCAATTGCGTCCTGTGTGGCTGGTGCTGGTGTGGACGATCGGTGCATGAGGGATCTGTTCCCCCTGAAAAAGAAAGCGCTTGCGGACAGGGAGATCGTGATGACAAAGTGGATCGGTCTCGAGGGAACAGCGGTGATCGCGCAGGAAAGCCGTGAGCGCCTGCGAGGCAGGTATCCGGCTGACATCGTGGAGGAAGCGGCAGAATTTTACAGATACCTATCTGTTGTTCCGGAGGCGGCTACCGCCGTTAAGTCCGGCGCAGGTTATCTGCATGTCGTGCGCGAGGGCGGTGTGTTTGGCGGCCTTTGGGAGCTGGCAGCGGCAAACGGCGTTGGACTGGTCGTAGACTTAAAGCGCATACCGGTGAGACAGGAGACGATAGAGGTATGTGAATATTTTGATCTCAATCCCTATGAACTGCTGGCGGGCGGAAGTCTGCTGATCGTGACTTCAAACGGCGGGGAACTGGTACATGAGCTTGAAAAGACAGGCGTGCCAGCTGCGGTGATCGGACGCACGACGCAAGGGAATGACCGCATCGTATGTCACGGGGAGGAGTCGCGTTTTCTGGAACCGTCCTGCAGTGATCAGATATATACTTATAAAAAGAAAACGGAGGAGTTTTACAATGAGAGAACAGATATTATCAATCATAGAAAAGAACAGCAGGATCGACCTGCACGAGCTTGCAGTGATCCTGGGCATGGAGGAGACGGATGTCATCAATGAGATGGAACAGATGGAAAAAGAGGGGATCATCTGCGGATACCACACGCTGATCGACTGGGAAAAAACCTCGGTGGAGAAGGTCAGCGCGCTGATCGAGGTGCGCGTGACGCCGCAGCGCGGAAAGGGATTTGACAGTATTGCGGAGCGCATTTACAAGTACCCTGAAGTGCATGCGGTGTATCTGATCTCGGGCGGATATGATCTGCTGGTAAGCCTGGAGGGAAAGACGCTCAAGGAGGTTTCCAATTTTGTGTCAGATAAGCTCTCCACGCTGGATACGGTCATCAGCACGGCGACTCACTTTATCCTGAAAAAGTACAAGGATCACGGCACGATCCTCGGGAAGAAAGAGTCTGATGAAAGGATGCAGGTGACGCCATGAGAAATCCATTATCCAATACGATCGTTACGATTAAGCCGTCAGGGATCCGCAAATACTTTGATATCGTGAGTGAGATGAACGATCCCGATGTGATCTCACTCGGCGTCGGCGAGCCCGACTTTGAGACGCCGTGGCATATCAGGGATGAGGGGATCTACTCGCTCGAGAAGGGACGCACATTTTATACGGCAAATGCAGGTTTGCTGGAGCTCCGCGAGGAGATCAACCGATATCTGAACAGACGTTTTGATCTAAACTATGACCCGAAGGACGGGATCCTGGTGACTGTCGGCGGTTCGGAGGCGATCGACATCGCCCTGCGCGCCATGGTGGATCCTGGAGACGAGGTCATCATACCCCAGCCAAGTTACGTCTCCTATGAGCCCTGCGCGGTTCTGGCAGGGGCTAAGCCGGTCATCATCGAATTGAAGAATGAGAACCAGTTCCGGCTGACGGCAGCGGAGCTGGAGGCTGCGGTGACGGAACGGACAAAGGTGCTGATCCTGCCTTTTCCGAACAATCCGACGGGTGCAGTCATGGAGCGCAAAGATCTGGAGGAGATCGCGGAGGTGATCGAGCGGCATGATCTGTTTGTGCTCTCTGATGAGATCTATGCGGAGCTGTGCTACACGGATAAGCATGTGTCCATTGCCAATATCCCGGGAATGTGGGAGCGGACGATCCTGATCAACGGTTTCTCGAAATCCTATGCGATGACAGGGTGGCGGCTCGGCTACGCGTGCGGACCCAAAGCGATCATCGAACAGATGTACAAGATCCACCAGTTCTGCATCATGTGTGCGCCGACAACATCGCAGTATGCGGCGATCGATGCGCTCAGAAACGGCGACAGCGATGTGCAGATGATGCGCGATTCGTACAATCAGAGGCGCCGTTATCTGGTAAATGCCTTTCAGGAGATGGGGCTGGAGTGCTTTGAGCCGTTTGGCGCATTTTACATATTCCCATGTGTCAAACAGTTTGGCATGACGAGTGACGAGTTTGCATCAAGGCTTCTGCACGAGGAAAAGCTTGCGGTCGTGCCCGGAAATGCTTTCGGAGACAGCGGCGAGGGATTTCTGCGGATCTCCTATGCGTACTCGCTCGAGAATCTCAAGAAGGCGATCGCAAGGCTCGAGCGTTTTGTCAGCAGGCTGAAACAGACTGTGTAACTGACTGTCATGAGATCGATGGGGCAGGGCATTCCCTGCCTCACCGGGGGAGTAGATATAGATGAATATAGTACTGCATCAGCCGGAGATCCCGGCAAATACTGGAAATATCGGCAGGACGTGTGTCGCGACAGGAACAGTGCTTCATATGATCGAGCCGCTGGGGTTCCGCCTGACGGGAAAGGAGCTCCGGAGGGCGGGCATGGACTACTGGGAGCGCCTCGACGTGCGGCGCTACATAAACTACGAGGAATTTGTGCAGAAGTGCCTGGCACCGAACCCGGGGGCGAGACTCTGGCTTGCGACGACCAAGGCAAAGAAGGTGTACACACAGGCACAGTTTGGTGCGGATGATTTTATCATGTTTGGCAGGGAGAGTGCCGGGATCCCTGAGGAGATCCTGATGGACCACGCGGATACCTGCATTCGGATCCCCATGCTGGACAGCATCAGAAGCCTGAATCTTGCAAACAGTGTCAGCATCGTGCTCTACGAGGCGCTGAGGCAGCTTGACTTCGCGGGACTGCAGATGCAGGGCGCCCTGCATCACGGGCAATGGAAAGAATAAAAATCAAATCGACTCTTAAGTTTTTCTGAAAATATTCCGACATATACTACAAGAGAAATGTCTGGGTTATGGTGCCCCCAACACACTGTAAGACAGCGGGGCTCCGGCAGACATACATATTAAAGACGGGAAAGAGCAGGGAATGTGTATGAATATTACGGTAGATACGCAGTATTCCGCCTCTGTACCAGTCAACACCGAATCAACTACAACTACATACAAACCAGCCGCACAGGGGACAGGAACTGTTGCCAGGAGCGGTTACACACTGGACATCGCTGATAAAGTTATGGATAACGAAGCATACGGAGGTCATGGAATGACCGCTGAAGAGATTATGCAGCAGGCAGCTAATTCAAATGCTCAATCCAAGAAAGACTTTATGATAGTGATGTCCAGCTGCGTTTCGGGGGAAGATCTTCAGAAGATGCAGGAGGAAGGGTTTCGTCCTGGAAGCGTTGATGTGGAGACTTATGTGACGATTGTAGACAGGATCAAGGTGACGCTGGCAAAGGCAGGAGTCGAGGTTGAAGGATACAATGACGATCTTGATCTGGCTACGATCGAGCAGATCGTAGGCAGCAGGACAAATGCGGGCACGCTCGTGAATGAGCTTGTGGGAAAGCTCTCGGACGCGCTGCAGGAAAGTGACATGCCTGTCACAAATGAGAATATCGCAGAGCTTGTCGGTGCTGTGATGGAAGCGTCGGGCATCGGGGAACTCTCTGACGATGCCATAAAATATCTGATCGTGAACGGCAAGGCGCCCACGATAGAGAACATTTACAAGGCACAGTACTCGAGCACGGAAAATGTGCGCCAGTCCCAGGGCTATTACAGTGAGGGGCAGGGCAATTATGGTAAATATTACGCAAAGAAGGCAGACAGCATCAACTGGGAGAATCTGGAGAGCCGCATAGATTCTGTCGTGAAAGAGGCAGGGCTGGACACGGATGCCGCGGCGTTTGAGAATGCCAGATGGCTTGTCGAGGCGGGGATTGAGCTGAATGCAGACAATCTCATGAAGGTTACGGAGCTGAGGAATCTGACGCTTCCGATGGACCAAAACGCGATCGCCGATATCTGTGTCAAGGCAATGGAAAACGGCAAGGCGCCGACAAAGGCTGACATGAGGGGCGAGCGCTCTATCGCAGAACAGGCGCACGAGATCGCAGAGCAGGTAGGAAAACTTTCCGGACAGATCTCCGATGAGGCGGTCCACAAGGTAGCCGAGTCGGGAAAAGAGATGAATATCAAAAATCTGGCAGAGGCACAGGAACAGATCGAGAAACAGCAGGTATCTGCGCCAAAGCCGGAGGATCAGGGAGATCGTGTCTCCGGAAGAGAAGCGGCTACAGCAGCCGATATCGATACAGATGAAACAAACGTCAGTGAAGCGACGGATGCCGCAGCTTTGAAGGAAGTGCAGGCAAGGCGCCAGTTGGAGGAGATCCGTCTCATGATGACGGAGGAGGCAAACAGACATCTTCTCAAAGCGGGGATTTCTGTGGATACAACCGAGCTCTCCAAGCTTGTGGAAGCACTGCGGGCTGTGGAAGAGCGCATTAATGCGGTACTCTTTCAGGGAGCGGACGCGGAGGAGAACACAGAGCGCGCGCTGCTGTACGAAGAGACGCTGACCAGGACAAAAGAACTGGCGGGAATGCCGGCGGCAGTGATCGGGAAGATTCTTTCGAAGGTCTCTCAGAGCACGCTCCTCCACATACACGAGGCAGGCAGGGAGCTCCAGGATCAGCTGGAAAACCAGTTGAACCAGCAGGGGGATAACAAGAATCCGAGTCACAAAAAAGCCTCAGAGGCATACGAGACACTGATGACGGAGCCGCGCAGGGATCTGGGCGACAAGATCAGCAAGGCTTTTCGCAATATCGACGATATTCTTACGGATCTGGGATTGGAGACGAATGAGTCAAACAGGCGCGCGATCAGGATCCTTGGCTACAACCGCATGGAGATCGATGAGGACAATATCAATGCTGTCAAGGAAGCGGACCGTCAGGTTACAGGAGTGATCGGCAGGATGACACCGGCGACGACGCTTCAGATGATACGCGAGCAGAAAAACCCGCTCGAGATGACGATGGAAGAGCTGGAAGCGTATCTGGACGCACAGGACACAGATCCCGTGCAGGATGCGGAAAAATATTCGAAATTCCTGCAGCGGCTTGACAGAAGCGGCGGTATCAACGCCGAGGAGCGGGAAGCATATATTGGCATATACAGGATGTTCCGCCAGATCGAAAAATCAGACGGTGCGGTGATCGGAAGCCTTGTGGCGGCGGGCGCTCAGATGAATTTCAAGAATATGCTGTCGGCGGTGCGGACAGCGGCGGACAAAAATATGGACGTGCGCGTGGATGACGGATTCGGTGGATTAGAGGAGCTGATCACGAAGGGCAAGGCGATCGATGCGCAGATCAACGCGGGATATCATGATCCGGCAAACGGCGAGTCAGCAAGACAGGAAGCGGGATCCGACACAGCCAGACAGGAAAAATACTATGCACGGCTTTCCGGAGAGATCAACGATGAGCTTGCGGCAAAGACAGATTTTGCGAAGCTCGATCCGTCGGATATCACTGCGGAGACAACGATCGAAGCGTTTGCTGACACGGTGAAGACGGCGCGGGCAACAGAGGACAGCAGGCAGGCAGAGCAGGAGAAAGCAAAGGACCTGAAAAGTTTCAGAAATGATATGCACGAGGTGGAGCAGATCGATGAGCAGATCATCGAGGCGCTGATCGACTATGGTCAGAACATCAGCATGGACAATGTGCAGGCGGCATCCACACTGATCTTTGAGCGCGGTTCACTGTTCAGGCAGATCATCCAGAGAAATACAGGGGATACAGAGGATGACGAAGCGGACGGGACAGACACTGCGACAGATGATAGTGCAGTGCTGAGGCAGGCGGACAGCTTCGTTGATAATCTGACGGACGCAAAGAAGGCGGGTGTGTCCTATCAGGAGATCATCAGCGAGGCAAACAAGGCTGTGGAGCAGATGATCTACACCGGGGATACGGCAAGTGCAAGGATTGATATAAAAGCTGCAAAGGCATTGTATAAAGGGCTTTCTCTCGCCGGGAACCTGGCAAGGGAAGAGAATTACGAGATCCCGATGAACATCAGGGGAGAGATCACATCGGTCAACCTCAAGATCTATCACAATGCATCAAAGACCGGCAAAGTGGCAGTTACCATGGACACGCAGAGTCTCGGCAAAGTGGCGGCTGAGTTTGATGTGACGAACGACCGGATATCCGGAATGATCGTGTATGAAAATAAGGCACAGAAGACTGAGCTGGCACAGATAGAGGCTGCAGTCAGACAGGAATTTGGCAGTACCAGCGACAGAAAAATAAACGTCAGTTTGGTACATACACAGTCTGTTGATCTGAACAAATTTGGGCAGGACAGGGACGCAGGGAGTACAGCAGGACAGGAAAAGGTTTCCACCAGCGAACTGTATCAGACCGCAAAAGCTTTCCTGACAGTGTTAAAAGCAGTGTGAGCAAGATATTTGACGGTGTTTAAAGGCTTAGTTAAGAAAGAGGAAAATGCATGAGGATTAATTACAATGTTTCATCGATCATAGCGAGAAATGCTATGAACAATAATGATAAAAGAGTGGCTGCATCAACCAAGAGGCTGTCGAGCGGATACAAGATCAACAGCGCGGCGGACAATGCTGCCGGGCTGGCGATCGCAAGGCGTATGAACGCACAGATCAAGAGTCTGCAGGAGGCGAACCAGAGCGCCAATGACGGTCTGTCCGCGCTGAATACCGCAGACGGTGCGATGGCGGAGATCCACGATATCCTGCAGCGTATGAATGAGCTTGCGATCCAGTCGGCAAATGGTACTAATGCAGAATTGGACAGAGAGATGATCCAGACGGAGATCGACCAGCTCGTGAGCGAGATCGACAGAATTGCGAGCACTACTGAATTTAACTCCCAGAATCTGCTCGACGGAAGCTTTGCGTTCAAGGCGTATGCGAATATCGATAACGTCAAGGTGATGTCCCACACGGAGGGTGTCGCCACGGGAACATATGTGATCGGGCAGCTGAAATACTATCACTATGAGGATATGACAACCAGGTATACATTGGAGGAGACAAAGGAAAAGGACTCTGATGGAAAGGTCATAGATATCAAATACAATCGCGAGGAGGCGCAGAAGACCGAGACGGAGCGGTACGAAGTGAACAATGACAGCAACCTCCTGACAGATAGTCTTGTGACCAGTTCATCGATCGGCAATTATAGCGGTATTGATCAGATCAAAGCGTTTCCGGAGGGATCGAAGGTTACAGTCGAGGATGAGAATATTGTCATCAAGGCGCAGGGTAACTTCGAGATCAAGATCTCGGTGAACGACAGGACGCCGATTCATAATGCCAGCGACAAACCGACAACTACATCGGTGCCAAGTACGGCAGCGGGCACAGACCCTGACGCAATAGTAAGCAAACAAACGGTATATGAGAATAAAGCAACCGGCGGAACCGTTGTCACAACAACCTCCTTTAGTTCCGTGAAAAACTACAGAAACATTGCAGTGAAGGGACCCGATGGAAAGCGGTATAATATTAGCGAACTCAATTTCTTTAGCAATGTTGACTCGGCTGGAAAACCGCTAAATGACGGGAGCGATGAGATTTACACAGACTATAAGGATGACAACGGCAAAGGTTTAGCGGACGATTTTGCAGAGTACTTTAAGAGTGAGAATCCAAATTGTTCCATCAAGATCACCGGGGTGGAATACAATGAAAATCCGACATCTATCAGTTCGTTCAAGATCACATATGAAGCGACAGACGGGAAGACAGGGGTAACAAAACCGTTTGGACCGATCGAGTTTTCATTTTATCAGGACACCAATGATCTGGGCGCTGTGATGCCGACGCAGAAGAAGCTGGATGATTTCCTCTATACGGAGACGATGACGACCCGCACGGAGTACACCATCGGAAACAATGATCCAAACGACTGCCTAAAGATCGACGTGACCGGCATGGGAGCGATGATCGTACAGGTCGGCGCGAACGCAGGACAGTTCATGGAACTGGAGATTCCGGCATTGAAGGCGGAGAATCTCGGTGTGGATAAGATCGATCTCACCACAGAGGAATCCGCGCGGCTTGCGATCGACGATGTGAGTGATGCGATCGTTCAGCTGTCCGCGATCCGTTCCAGGATCGGTGCATACTCGAACCGCCTGGAGCACACGATCACCAATCTGGATACGACAGAGGAGAATATCACTGCATCGTATTCCCGCATCATGGATGTGGATATGGCGACAGAGATGACAGAGTACTCGACAGTTCAGGTGTTGGTGCAGGCGTCCACCTCAATGCTCGCACAGGCGAACGAGAGGCCTCAGCAGGTATTGCAGTTATTACAGTAAGGTTGTATGATATTTGCGGCTTGCCGTTACAGGGCGCACAGTACTGCAGCGATTAGATAAAGATGGAAAGGTCAGGTTAGTTGGTATGACAAGGGAAATGAAGCAGATTTTCACAAGACGCATCACACAGGCGAATCGTTCGCAGCTGGTCGTGATATTATATGATATGATACTGACGTATCTGAAAGACGCGGCAGCGGCACAGGAGATCGGATGTGAACAGGAGTTTAAAAAGGATATGCAGTGTGCTAGAAACTGCATATCCGAGCTGAGAGGCAGCTTGGACTTTCACTATGATCTGTCGAGAAATCTCTTTGCCATCTATGCGTTTGCGGACAGGGAGCTTGCGCGCGATATGCAGGGCATAGATGCGAAGCAGCTTTCGCAGATCACGGGAATGTTTCAGAAGCTTCGGGACGCATATCACACTGTAAGTAAGCAGGACCATTCGCAGCCTCTTATGGAAAACGCACAGGATGTGTACGCCGGATTTACATATAACAGGATTGATGTCAATGAGAACCTGTCACAGTACGGCGCCGCGAGAGGATACTGTATATAATAAATCATTGCGTAAAACAGTTAATGTGATATCGGCTGTTTACGCAATGCTGATAGAAATATATGTTGCTGTCAGTCGTCATCAAAGACAGTGGAATGACTATGTGATCGGCTGCTGTACGAGCGGTTTGGCGTCACAGAACTCCGGGGAATCCATGTGGTACTCCTCGTAGAGCTGCATCTGTGCAGCCTGCTGCAGCAGGAAGCGGTAGCGTTTCAGTGCAGAGTTGACTTCATAGATATAACAGTCTATCAGGTCAGGGTCGGTGACATTATCGAAACCGGAGTATGCGATCTCCAGGGCGCATTGTGTCTTGCGGATATCATCGAGCAGCATATCGCGCGGAGTGCGCGGCGGGGTAGCGGCATTTACAGAGGGATTAAGTATACCTTTCAGACTGAAATATGTTTTCATGGGGATGTCCTTTCTCAATTCTTTATATAAGACAGTATAGTCACAAAAAAGGAAAAATATGCAT
>CAJUQU010000139.1 GCA_910588595.1 uncultured Lachnospiraceae bacterium
TCCTTTTTTTTGCTCAGCTCAGCCAACAGCGCCGCACAGTTGTCCCCGCAACTGTTGGCATTGCTAATCACAGTTTCATCTGCGTTCATCGTAATCAATGCCTTTGCCCCGCTGCTGATTTCGCGGATTGTAATCGGTCCCAGCACGGGACTTTGTACCAACCCCTCTGAGACCAACTCCGAGCTGTCAATCTCCCGGATCACTCTCTTCGCCCAATCATCGAGCCAGGCTTCTGTGTAAGAATTATTAAAATATTTTGAGGTGGAAATAATATCCTTATCATTCAATTCAAAATATACTTTTACCATCTGATTTACTCCTTCAATATTCACTCTTATCATATCTATCATATCAAAAAAATACTCCTCCGTAAACGAAGTTAGCTCAAAATAAATACAAACGAGCCACAGCATCGCCGTCGAAGTTTTGCCTAGAGCATTTTTCAAACACGCTCTAGCACTGGCGAACCATGCAGTCCACAATTCTAATTTCTGTCTGGATGGAGCACTAGAGCGTAAAAGAAGTATTAAATTATGAAGCTGTCGCTTTATGAATCTCTATTCATAAAGCGACAGCTTCGAATACCAGTTTTGATATAGAAGATCAGATCTCCAGCTCCGCGCACATTTTCCGCACCGTATAGCGGTAGACGGTGTGGCAGACCGCACCCATCAGCAACAGGATCACCAGACAGGCGCCCAGCCCGGCGAGCTCGCCGGAGGAGAGCCAGCCGTCGTTGCCGTACATGATCAGGATGTACAGAAAATACATGGCGCCCATGCCGACCAGCGAGGGGATTTTGAACACATTGCCCGCCTGACTGCGTACTTCGCGCCTGAGGAATGCGGGGGAGGCGCCCAGGCGCCGCAGGTCGTCAAAGACATAGCGGTTGTTCAGGGCGATGGTCATGCACCGCGTGTAGCTGATGATCAGCGCGGCAAGCATACAGATGATGGAGATGAACAAAAACATCATCAGATACACGGCGAAGGTCTGCAGGAAGTCATTCTGGTCCATGATCCGGCTCTTGGGCATATAAGTCCAGTAGAGGCGGAAGTCGCTCGCATCGCAGTTGTCGTAGTCCAGACGGGTCATCTGATCGGTATCGCCCCAGTAGACTTCGCCCGCCTCGTCCAGGGCGATCTTGCGTACCCTGTCGTAGAAATAACCGTATTCGCACTCCGGTCCGAACGACGAGACCAGCATGTGAAAAAAGTCCTGTGCAAAGTCGTAGCTGTCCGTGCCGTCGGTGTTAAAAAGGTTCATCGTTCCCTGCCAATCAGGTGTGATGCCGCTGGCGATCGTCTCGTAGTCTGCGTCGTCGAGGACGTAAAATCCGGGGGAGCCGGCGAGAAGGTCAAAGTGTGTATAACCTGCAAACCGGACTGGGATCGCGTCCCGCGTCACCATATTGATCATGAACGTGATATCGGTTGAATAGAAGTAAGTGTCCGTCTCCTCCGTGGTCGAGACAATGTGATATTCCCCGGGGCTGACCGTGATCGGTACGCCGGTGAGGGCAGAATATCCGGATTCCGGGAGAACATTGACGCTTCCTGCCAGATAGACGTACTCGTCGTGGAAGGATCTGCCTTCCTCGATCTCCATGATGCCGTCCCTGCCGAGTATGAGATAGGGACAGCTCCTGAAATCCCTGATGGAAAGCCCGTAATCTGCTGCAAGCGCCGCGATCTCTTCCTGCCCCGGTATCGTCTGATCCATGCGGTAGTGGTAATAGTAGTCAAAGGGGCGCGAATTGACGTCCAGGATATGCCCCATGCCCATCATCGGGAGGTAAAAGATCGCAAAGGCACTGCCGGCGATCAGCACAGTGCTGACGAGCAGGTTGTTGACGGTCTGTTTTCCCTGGAATTTCATCATACTCCTCGCGATGATATTGCGGTATGGATCCTTCCTGTGTGAGCGCCAGCCGTGGACAACGGTGTGCAGCATCACCATGTAGAGCCCCACAAAGACAGGCACATAGAGGAGATTGATCAGGGCAGTCGGATATCGGCTGAACAGCTTCATGTATACGCTGGGTGCCTGAAAGCCGCAGACAGCGCCGAGGAGGATCAGGATCAGACCGACAGGACCGCACCATCTGCCCAGATTTTTCACGGGCTCGTTTTTGTGTTCCTCGTGGATCACGTCGATGATATTTGTCCTTTTCAGATAGCGGCAGGCTGTCACGCAGGAGAAGGCGACCACGATCACGAAGAAGACCGCCGACAGATACAGGCATTTAAGATCCAGCCGCAGCTGCATCTCCTTGCTGTCCACGATGAACAGGCGAAAACCGCCCCACAATAGATACACGAAGGGAAGACCGGCTATGATGCCAAGCAGCGAGGAGGCGCCGCTGAGCAGGACGACTTCCCGGAATAATCCGGGTGCAAGCCGCTTTCTGGAGGCGCCGAGCGCCATGAGCGCACCGAGTTGTCTGGATTTCTTGCGGAAGAACAGATTGGACGCGTAGACTGTAAAGACGACACAGCCAAAGAGCGCCAGCACGAAGATCGCGACCATCTGCTTGCGGCTGTCCCCGCCTTCGGGCAGCACCAGCAGCACTGTCGGGGAGAACATCATGGCAGAGTAGGCGGTGATCAGCAGAAGAGACACAAAGTTGCAGAACAGATAGAGGACAGCCTGCTTGCGGTCTGCTCTGCGCAGTTTATTTTCTAATTGATTCATTGTCATCATAATAGCATCCTCTTTTATTTATGTTTTTTATGTTGGTGATACAGGTTTTTGGGAGACAGAAGAGCGCCGACTGCGCGTAGTTTACACACTGCTCATCTCCTTAATTTCAATAAGCAGCCGGTCCTGGAAAGCGCCCTGGCTCTCTTTTCTGTCCTCCTGCTTCTGCAGGGTGTTGTAGACTACGCCGTCCTTCAACAGGATCACGCGGTCACAGAACGATGCGGCGTAGCTGTCGTGCGTCACCATGAAGATCGTGGCGCCGAGCTGCTGTCTGGCATTCTCAAACGCCTCGATGACAGTGCGGCTCGACTTGCTGTCGAGGTTGCCGGTCGGCTCGTCAGCCAGAATGATGAGCGGCTTGTTGATGAGGCTCCTTGCCACCGCGGTTCGCTGGCGCTCGCCGCCGGAGATCTCGGCAGGGTATTTGTCAGTGATGTGGGCGATGCCAAACAGGGATAGGAGAGCGTCCGCAAGCTGCTCGGCTTCCGGCTCCACCCTGTCCTTGATGATGCGCGGGACAAGCACATTTTCCCGCACGGTCAGCCCGTCGAGCAGCATGAAGTCCTGAAAGACAAAGCCCAGCTTTTCATTGCGGATCCTGGCGAGGGCGTCCTCGCCAAGCCCTTTCAGGTTCTGTCCGCCCAGCGAGATCTCGCCCTCCTCAAACGGGATATAGCACGATATGCAGTTGAGCAGCGTGCTCTTGCCGGAGCCGGAAGGACCCATCACAGCGACAAACTCCTGGCTGGCGACGGACAGGTCGATGCCCTTCAACACGGAGTAGGACTTGTTTCCTGACTGATAAGATTTGCGCAGATTCTTGACATATAACATAAGTAAACCTCCATTCTGATCATGCACACCTTGTTTGATACCTGTTTATCCGGTCAGACAGGCATCGCGGGTGTCTTGTTTTTGTTTTCTGAAATAAGCATAGCACAGCCGGGGGATCGCGGAATCTGCCGTGCAATTTTTGGCGCGCCCGATGTAACGTTTTGCAGCTGCGTGAAAATTTTGTAACGTTTTGCAGGGCTCATGTAAAAAATTGCAAAACGTTTCTGACGCAGGACTCAAAAACGTGGTACAATAAAGATATTGGAAGTGCGGATAAAAATTGGTGATGGGGAGTGGTGGAGAGTATGCTGCGGATAGCGATCTGTGACGATTCTGTGGACGCAAGGGATGCACTGCGTCTGCAGCTTGAAAAGATATTGATGGAGGAGGCAGAAAAGATCGTGTACGAGTTTTCGACCGGGGCGGGGACGGTGCGCTGGCTGGAGAACCACCCCGGGGAGATCGACCTTTTGTTTCTCGATGTGGAGATGGCAGGGCTCAACGGTATGGCGGCGGCGGAGGCGATCCGAAGATTTGACACGGAGATCATCATCGTCTTTGTGACCGGGTATGCCGACTATGTGTTTGACGGCTACAAGGTCAATGCCCTGGATTATATCATGAAGCCGGCGAACGCGGAGCGCCTTCTGGAGGTGGTCAGGCGTGTGCGCACACAGCTGGATCAAAGGAGAAACGAGATGTATCTGATGAAAAATGCGGAGGGGACGTTTCGCTTTCCGCTCAGTTCGATCGACTTTTTTTATAGTGACAAGCGAAAAGTGGTCTGTGTGTGCGGCGGGAAGGAGTATTCGTATTATGCGAAGCTCGACGAGGTTGAGCAGGCGCTTGCGGGGCGGTTCGTCCGGATCCACCAGCGCTATCTCGTGAACCCGCAGCAGGTGTCACAGATCGGGACAGACCACGTGGCAGTCGCGGGGAGGAAGCTGCCCGTCAGCAGGGCACTGAAGGAGGAGGCGGTGAAGAGCCTTGCGAGGGCGATGCTGATGTAGCGGGAATATGCTGCATGGAAAAGTGTGACAAAAGGGGACAGATCGATATGTTTCGTGTTTTTATCTTATTGGCGGAGTTGGGCGTGGGAGTGATCTTCTACGCGATGGTGTCGTGCCTGATCGAGATCCGGAAGGGCTGGTGGCGGCGTCTGCTTTTGCTGGTCAGCTGCTGGCTGCTGGTCTACATGGTCATCTTTATGGGAGATCCGGACAATTTTCCGCCGACGCTGCTGTTTTTCCTGATCGGTGTCTGGACTGCGTGCCGCGGTTCGCGGCTGAAACGGCTGACAGTCGGCGTGATGCTCGCCAGCGTGATGTTCGCGCTGAACGCATTGTTTGACAACTGTGTCTGGTATTTTCTGCACAATGTGACGGAGGAGTACGCGGTGTATTACTTTGGGTATCGCGCGCTGGCGGTGATTCTGCTGTACATGGGAGTCCGCCATTACCGTCCGGGGCGGGATTTCGAGCTCTCACCGCCGCTGTGGAGACTGCTGCTGATGCTGTGCATTCCGCCGATGGGGATCATGTGTGCGCTGATCCTGCTCTATCAGGATCAGCGCATGTATATTCAGCGCATAAATATAGATTCGATGAGTATAATGCTGCTCCTGGTGGTAGTGGTATCTTTTGTGGGGAATCTGTGGGCGATGCTCACGCTCAACAGGCAGCAGCAGCTGGAGCGGGAAAATGCGCTGGCGCAGCACAACAGAAAATATTACGAGGCGATGGAACAGCAGCAGTTTGAGATCCGCAGGATCAGGCATGACCTGGCGAATCATCTGCAAGTGCTGCTGTCCCTCTCGGCGGAGGAAAAGGACAGCTATATCCGGAAAATGATCGAGAACCCTGCGCTTGAGAAGGTGCTGTCCTACTCGGGTGATGCCACGGTGAACGCCGTGCTGACGGCGAAGGAGAGCGTGATGCGCCAGCGGGGGATCTCTTTTTATGCGAAGGTGGACATTCCAAAACAACTGCCTTTCGAAAAACCGGATCTCTGCGCGCTGTTTGCCAATGCGCTCGACAATGCGATCGAGGCGTGCGCGGCGCTCGATTCGGACGGTAAGCGGATCGATCTGTGCGCGCGTGCGGCGAAGGGGATCCTGTCCGTCGAGGTCCGCAATCCCTTTGCGGGACAGCTGTCGGGCGGTCTGCCGGAGACGACGAAGCAGGATAGCGTCAACCACGGATACGGGCTGCGCAGCATACAGGAGATCGCAAGAAAGTACGGCGGCGATATGGAGATCCGGCAGGAGGAGGGCTTGTTCTGCCTGTTCTGCTATGTGCCGGAGCCGGTTTGACAATGTGTCTGTATAATGTTAGAATGGTGGATATACAAGAAGGGAGCAGGTCGGCAGAGGGGGAAGGAAATGTGAGAGGGAATATTTCGAAAAAACTGGTGCGGAGGTTGATATGGATCTTCGTTGCCCTGGTCAGCATATTGATATGGATTCCCCAGATCGACGGACTCATCACAAAGGATCTCGCTGCGATATCCGAGTGTGTCCTCCTGGATGATGCGTGGGATGTCACGATCGACGGGAAGACATATCAGAATGTGCTCTTGACGGATTTTCACTTTCCGGCTGTCAGAAAAGGCGAGCAGATCGCGATGGAGCGGATGCTGCCGTCCGACTGGGGGCTTGTCGGGGGTGTGCTGCGCTTCTATGTCAGACACGCTGCGGTCAGTATGTATATCGGTGACGAACTCATCTATGAGTATGGTCATGACAGGCTGGCAGAGAGAAGGACGCTTGGCAGCGGGTATCAGTTTATCAAATTTCCAAACGAGTACCAGGGAGAGCGGCTGCGCATACTGCTTGTCGTGGCGGAGGATAAGGCGTTCACAAAGTTTGACTCCGTGCGTCTGTATGAGTGGGAAAATGTCTATCGGGTCCTGATTACGGAGAACAGGATTTCTTTGCTATGCGGCAGTTTCCTGATCCTTTTCGGGTTGATCGTCAGTGTGATCACGATCTTTGCGCTCATCTTCTCGGCGAAATATGTCAGGCTGCTCTGCATCGCTCTCTTTGCGGTCTGTATGGGGTTGTGGTCGCTGAGCTATTACAATGTCATGCTGATCTTTGCGATACCGCTCTACGCGATCTCGCTGATCAATTATCTGGCGCTCTATCTGGCGCCGATCCCGCTGACGGTTTACATATATGAGGAGGTCTCAAACCTGAAAAACAGACCGTTAAAGACCTTTTACTGGATCTATCTTGCAGTCGAAATCGCGGCTGTCGCGGTGACGATCGCACTGCACGTGTGCAATGTCGTGCATCTGGCGGGAACGTACAAATATATGCAGGCGATCATGCTGGTCGGTCTGCTGTTCTTCCTGTTTGTGCTGGCTGCGAACCTGAAATTTTCGAGATACGAGAGCAGGCTGTCGGTGATCGGTCTGCTGGTCGTGATCGGCTGTGTGGCATATGATATGTTAGGCTACATCAGCGGACGGTACTTCGGGCGGGACTATTTTACGGTGCGGGGTGTGACATCGAGCGGTATCATGATATTTATCTGTATCCTGTTCGTCTCGTTCTACATAGAGATGACACAGAAGATGATGGAGCAGAAGGAGCGCGATTTTTTGATCAAGAGCGCCTACACCGACGAGCTCACGCAGCTGCACAACCGCAGGTACTGTATGGAGTACATGAACCGGCTCAAGGAGGAGCGGAATTTTAAGTACACGGTGATCTGTTTTGACCTGAACAACCTAAAGACCATCAATGATACATATGGTCATGCGAAGGGCGATGTATTGATCCGATGTGCAGCCGAGGTGATCGCAGAGACATTTGAGAGCCATGGCATCGTGGCGAGAATGGGCGGAGATGAGTTTGTCGCGGTGATCGGCACAGCCGACGAGGACAGGCTCTCGTCCCTGATGGAACAGTTTTTGCAGAATATTGACAGCAGAAACCGCGCGGTCAAGGATCTGAACATGTCGATCGCTTACGGCTATGCATCCGGCAGCCAGAGCGACAGCGATATCGAGAAAGTGTATCAGACCGCGGACGACCTCATGTACGAGAAGAAGAAGCAGATGAAAAATTCATAGATGGGATGGTAGAAAATAACAACTGCGAAAGGAAGGGTTTTGCGTGATGGAGGGTAAAAAATTTTCAAACGGAGTCGGTCTGGACAGGGTTCAGGTCACAGATGCTTTCTGGAAGAAGGAGATCGGGCTGGTGCGCGACACCGTGATCCCCTACCAGTGGGAGGCGCTCAACGACAGGGTTGCAGACGCACAGCCCAGCTACTGTATGCACAATTTCAAGGTGGCTGGCGTGATCAACCAGAAGCGCGAGCAGGAGGCGGATTATGTTCAGCCGGTCTACACGACCAACGGTTTCTGCGTCTGGCCGGAGGATCCGGGGAAGCCGGAGCAGAAGTTTTACGGCTTTGTATTTCAGGACAGTGACTTTGCGAAATGGATCGAGGCGGTGGCGTATATCCTTGATCAGTACCCGGATCCGGAACTGGAGGCGACTGCTGACGAGGCGATCGGGATCGTGTGCCGCGCCCAGCAGCCGGACGGTTATCTGGACACATTTTACATCATCAACGATATCAGCAAGCGCTTCACCAACCTGCGCGACCACCATGAGCTGTACTGCCTGGGGCATCTGATCGAGGGGGCAGTGGCGTACTACCGCGCCACGGGAAAGAACAGGCTATTGGATGCGGCGTGCCGGTATGCGGACTGTGTTGCGGCGCACATCGGCTCTGAGGAGGGCAGACTGCGCGGATATCCGGGACATGAGATCGCGGAGATGGCGCTGGCAAAGCTGTATGAGGTGACGGGGGAGGAGAAGTACCGGGATCTGGGATTGTACTTTGTCAATGAGAGGGGCAGGAGACCGTATTACTTTGACACGGAGCATCCGGTGAGCGCGGACCAGCAGGAAGAACTTCGCTATCAGTACCATCAGGCACATCTCCCGGTGCGGGAGCAGTCCGAGGCGACGGGACATGCGGTGAGGGCAGTCTATCTCTATTCGGGAATGGCGGACTTTGCAAGACTCACATCGGACGAGGCGCTGCAGACGGCTTGCGAGCAGCTCTGGGACGATATCACGCAGACGAAGATGTACATCACCGGCGGGATCGGCGGCACACACATCGGCGAGGCGTTTTCCTTTGCCTACGATCTGCCCAATGACACGGCGTACGCGGAGACCTGCGCCTCCATCGGAATGATCTTCCTCGCGCAGAGAATGCTGCGGATGCGTCCGGACTCGAAGTATGCGGATGTCATGGAGCGCGAGCTCTACAACATAGTCCTGGGCGGCATGGGACTGGAGGGAACCAGCTTTTTCTACGTGAATCCGCTGGAAGTGGTTCCGGAGGCATGCCATAAGGACAGCCGGAAAGAACATGTGAAACCGGTTCGCCAGAAGTGGTTTGGCTGCGCCTGCTGTCCGCCCAATCTTGCCAGGCTGATCAGTTCCATCGGATCGTATGTATTTACAGAGACGGACGACACCGTATTTGTCCACCTGTATATGGGCGTCCGCATGGAAAGACAGCTGCAGTCCGGCACGGCAAAGATTGAGATCCAGTCCGGTTTCCCCTGGAACGGCAACGTCAGCATCAGGGTGGAATGCGGGGCGCCGGAGACCTTCACGATCGCGCTGCGCATACCGGACTGGTGCGCGGAGTACAGGATCACAGGCATTGACGATGCAGACAGCGCCAGCAGGGAGGAAAAGAATGGCTATCTGTATATCACCAGAACGTGGACGTCAGATACCATACAGATTGAGTTCCCTATGGAAGTACAGGTGATCGAGGCGGACTCGAGAGTGCGCGAGACGATCGGAAAGGCGGCTGTACAGCGGGGACCGATCGTGTACTGCCTGGAGGAGGCGGACAACGGGAAGGATCTGCATCTGCTGAAAATGGATGGGAATGCCCGGTTCGAGACGCAGGAGCAGCAGATCGCCGGGGAGTCTGTGACCACCATAAGGGCGCAGGGCTGGCGGCAGCAAAAGGTGCAGGGTCAAAAGCTGTACTTTGCACACACAAAGACAGCGTACGAGCCCGTCTCCCTGACCTGGATCCCCTACTATGCGTGGGCGAACAGGGGCGAGGGGGAAATGCAGGTCTGGACGCGGATCTGATATTGCAGCACTTTGCCCTTATATGCCGGCATGACATGTGATATGATAGATTTAGAGCGTGTTTGAAAAATGCTTTCTGCCAGATGTGCGTCACAATTTGTGGGAGA
>CAJUQU010000140.1 GCA_910588595.1 uncultured Lachnospiraceae bacterium
CGCTGCGCCATGCTTTTTTATCGTTTCAACAATTTTTCTATGTAGGATTTTCTTCGAGCGTTCCGCTCCATAATAAGGCGCATGGTGGGCTTTATCATGGACTTTTGAATGGTGCTGTCGGGGTTAGATCGATCCGGCAGACAAATCCCCCCTTTTCATCGTTCAAGAACCGCAGCTGCCAGCGATGGAACAGCGCGATCTGGCGCACCACCCGGATACCGAGTCCATGCTCTGGCAGTTTTTCCAGCTTCATGGAACTTCTGAAATAGTTGAGCTGCTCCCTGCTGACGCCGCATCCGGTATCCGATATCTCCAGCACGATCCGCTTGAAGATCCACAGCCTGCGGGTTGTCAGGCTTACTGTGATCCCGCAGCCCTGCGGATTGTGGTTTATCGCGTTGTTGAGCAGATTCTCGACCAGCCGCATGACCAGCTCCCGGTCTCCCTTGATATAAAGCTGCTCGAGCGCTTCCGGAATAATGACACTGATGTCATATTTTTCATCAATTCCCCTGTTGATCACTCCGCAGACGGACTCTCTGAGCAGTGCGGGCAGCAGCACGCTCTCCCGCTGCCAGACCCCCATCCCATAGGCAAGTTTGTTGGAGGTATTCAGGTTTGTGACCAGCGTCCTGATGCGCAGCGCCTGCTGCTCGATCAACTGTGCTTTCTTTTCGACATGCCCTGCAATGGTTCCTCCCTCCACGCCTTCAAAACCGTTTTGGGCAGAGTGCAGCAGCTCATCTGCATAGCCGAGCACCAGCGAGAGCGGCGTGCGGATATCGTGTGATACTCCTGCGATCCACGATGTTCTCTGCTTCTCACGCCTGCGCGCACCACGCCTTATGATCAGGGACGGTCCGATCAGCAGCACGGCGATATTCACGACCAGCAGGATCGGGATCAGCGCAAAGAGCATCTCCACCGTACTGATCTGAAAGGACAGGTGATATTTCCACACAGTCTGTCTGGGCAGTCCCGCCACCAGGACCGCATCGTCCAGTATGTGTGTGTAGACCGGGTAATCATTCAGATAATACCGCGAAAACCGGACGATATCCCCCGGTGTGAAATGTCCGGGCACATCGTCCGGCAGCTGATAGCTCCAGACCACATCGCCCGCATCATCCAGCACAAAGGCAAATCCATGGAAAACATCGATCGCTTCCGTTCCCTGCCGCGACATACTGTACTGCGCCTCCCCGTCCTCATTGACCGTCCTGCTGATCTCTCCGGAAAGGTACTCCGGGGATAATTTTGTCATCCCTGCCTCGGATCTCATACCAAAAAAAGTGATGACAAGAAGATCCGCAACCAGCATCACAGCGAGCATAATGTTTGTCCAGACAAAGACTTTCACAAAATTTTCTAAACTTCTCATATGATCTTATACCCCAATCCTCTGACAGTCAGCAGATGCTCTGGCTTTGACGGATTGTCCTCCAATTTTTCCCGCAGGTGCCTGATATGCACCATGAGCGAATTTTCATAACCATAACTGCCGTCGGGCCACAGCGTATCGCACAGGATATTGATGGAGAGGATCCGCCCCCTGTTTTCACACAGTTTCCTTAACAGAACATACTCCTTTGCCGTGAGCGCGTAGTCCTCCCCGTCCGCGCTGATCGTCCCCGCACCCCAGTCGATCAGCGCCTTCCCGATCCTGTCCGTCCCCGCCGTGTCATCGATCTGGTACGTTCTTTTGAGTACCGCCCGCACCCGCAGCATCAGCTCCTCCGGCAGAAAGGGCTTTGTGACGTAATCGTCCGCGCCGACAGAAAGCCCCCGCAGCCTCGCCTGATCCTCGTCCCGCGCTGACAGAAAGATCACCGGCAGCCCGCCTCCGCTCACCTTCCTGATCCGTTCAAACAATGCAAAACCGTCCCCATCCGGCAGCATCACGTCCAGAATCGCAAGATGATACTCCTTTTCCATCGTCAGCTTCACCGCACTGCTGCAGTCCGCAGCCATATCTATGTACTGGTAGCCTTCCTTGCTCAACAGATTTCCGACCATATCCAGAAGTGCGGCTTCATCGTCCACCAGCAGGATCCTGCACTCACATAATTTCATACCAACCTCCATGATTCCGCGCTGCGGAATCTCAAATCAATGCGGAGAATGCCCGTACTTTGGGCATTCTCTTGTGTGAGACTTAGAACTTCTTCACGAAGCAGCCTTTGCTGCGAGTGATTAGAAGTTCTTCTCACACTAACTCCCATTTGCCTGCTTCAGCAGGCGTACAAATCAGGATGGTGAAATTTTATATTTCACACTAATCCCCCATGCCGCCCCTGGCGGCTCAAATAGAAGTGAAAAACGCAGTCTTTTGCGTTTTTCCTGTGTCACACAGCTTTCCGTTTTGCCATCGGTCTTTTGTCACCTGCAATACACTTATTATAACTGATATTTCGCGAAAAGTGCAGTTTTTCTCATGGATTTAAAGTAAATATAAGGTAAACATCATACTCCCTTAAAGTAATCCTCCTATCCTTTATCTCACAGACAAAACAACCGCGCCGCCGACACACCGTTTTCGAGACACATTTTCTGTGCAGCGGCGCGGCATGAACAAGGAGGAACTTATATGAACGCAAACATCATCGAAACCAACGGTCTGACCAAAAGCACCGGCAGTCAGATGCGGGTGGACCACATCGACCTGCGCGTCCCGGAGGGCTGTGTCTACGGATTTTTGGGTCCGAACGGCGCCGGCAAGACCACCACGCTGAAACTGCTGCTCGGACTGCTGAAACCGACTGCGGGCACGATCACTTTCTTCGGTCAGAAAATGACGGCTGCAAACAGGCTTTCCATACTGAGGCACACGGGAAGCCTGATCGAGAGCCCGAGCTTTTACGGGCATCTCACCGGACTGGAAAATCTCCAGATCACCGCAAAGCTGAAAAAGACGCCCGCCAGCGAGATCACGCATGTCCTCCAGACGGTGCGCCTGTATGAACAGCGGGACAAAAAAGTCCGGCAGTACTCCCTCGGCATGAAGCAGCGTCTCGGCATCGCCACGGCACTGCTCGGAAGTCCGCGCGTGCTGATACTCGACGAGCCGACAAACGGTCTCGATCCGGCGGGGATCCAGGAAATCCGTGAATTTATCCGCGAACTGCCGATCATTCGCCAGATGACTGTCATCGTGTCGAGTCATCTGCTGGGCGAGATAGAACAGATGGCGGACATGGTTGGCATCATCAATCACGGCGAACTTATTTTTCAGGATTCACTGGCAGCACTTGAAACCAGGGGCGAAAGTCTGGAAGACGCGTTCCTCAACATGACGGGAGGCGGTGAGAGTCTATGATCTATGATCTTTCTCTGGAATTGCAAAAGACAAAACGGCGCGGCATCTGGCTCATACCCGTAACGCTTTTGCTGATCATCACAGCGTGGGCAGGGTACAGCATGAACGATGAGCGCTTTCTTGAATACGGCTGGCTGGTGGCGCTGTTTAACGCGCCTCTCTTAAACGCGATCCTGATCCCCACTGCCATCGCTGTCCTCGCGAGCAGGGTCATCGATCTGGAACACAGAGGAAATACCTGGAAAATGCTTGAGACACTGCAGAGCCGGTTCGATATCTACATCGCAAAAGTGCTGTACGGATTCTTCGCGGTTCTCATCTTTTCCTTCTTTGAAATGGCTGGATTTCTGGTCATGGGCTATGTCATCGGGTTCAAGGGAGATCCGGATCTATGGGCTTACGGGCTGTTTTTTGTGCAGACCTTGGCGATATCCTTCAATCTTTATCTGCTGCAGATGATCATCTCCCTGATCTTTTCCAACCAGGCGGTCGCACTGTGCACCGGTCTGTGCGGCAGCATGGCAGGGCTTTTCCTGATGTATGTACCGCAGTGGCGCACACTCAGAAATCTTGTCCCCTGGGGGCACTTCGGCGCATCCATGTTTGTCGCTATGGACGCTGCGGGCAACCGCGTCGATGGATTTCATTACATGAACCCGGATAACGGAGTACTCTTTTTTATCGCAGGGTGGTTTTTCCTGCTGATGACGGGCGGCTGGTTTCTCTTTCAGAATATGGACACAGACGGCTATCATTTTCGTCTGAAACGACATGGCAGTGCAGATGCTGCAGTCCCTGCAAACACTCCTCTGTCCCGCAAGCGCATCAGGATCCCCCGCATGCCTGTCGAGCTGATCAAGATCAGGCGCGCACCGGTATGGATCGCCTTTCTCATCCTGCCGCTGATCTCTGCGCTGATCGGAACCGCAAACTACCAGAATAACCTTGCGTACCTGAAAAGTACATGGTATTCTCTCTGGACACAGCACTCCCTGTTTTTCTGCTACTTTTTCATGCCGCCGCTCATCGGTGTCTACGCAAGTTATCTGTGGCGGCTCGAACACAGCGGCTCGAACTGGAACATGGTGCTGGTCAGCCTCCCGGCGTGGCGGCTTGTGTTCAGCAAGATCGCAGTGTGCTCTGCCGTCACGCTTATCACACTGGTCTGGCTGTGCTTCCTCTATATCCTGTGCGGGCTACATGTCGGACTCACAGCACCCATTCCCGGAGAGCTCGCAGAGTGGATCGCCTGCGGCGTCCTCGGCGGCACAGCCGTATGTGCGGCACAGTGCTTCCTGTCCCTCGTGATCAGAAGTTTCGCGATCCCCATCGGCATCGGGCTCCTTGGCGGATTTATCGGGCTGGCTGCCGTCGCATCCGATCACTGCTATCTCGTTCCCTACTCCCTCATGAGCATGGGAATGCGCGCCAACAATCCCGATCTTTCCGTGGATCTGGCAGCGTTTGTCGGCTGTTCTGTGTTTTTTGTCGTTCTGTTTTTCATGTTGAGCGTATGGCACATCAAAAGCCATGACGTGAAAACACAATAACACTCACAGCGATCCCCATCAGGTGGTTGGGATCGCTGTCATGCCCTGGCGTCAAAATGTATCTGCGTATCTTCCGCATCGACCGCCCCTTCGACCGCCAGCGGAATCCCTCTCTTGGCATTTCCCCAGGCTTCGTTATAGATCGCACACATTTGCGTCTGTCTCGAAGCCTCCGCGCTGGTGGTGTACATCGTCCACCCGTTATTCGAATAAGTCGCCACCATCTCCCCGTTCTTATCGTAAAATTCTACGTACTCGTTATTGTCAGACGGCAGTTTCTGATATTTCACTTTCCCTTCCAGCAGCGTTGCCACAAAATCGATCGGCTTCCACACATTCTGCCTGCTCCTCGAAACAGCCTTCAACCCGGAAGAGATGATCCCCTTTCTGTCCGGCGACACCTCCGATGTGTAACTTTTCATCAGCCTGTTAAATCCCTCGGATCTGTTCTGGAACTGCCCCTTGGCAAAATCCTGATAGGCTTGTTCCCTGATCCGCTCCCGATACGCTTCATCGCTGACACCGCTCTTCTGTCTGGAAAAAACATATGGATCCTTAAAATCCGGCAGCGAGATGCCGCCTATACTTCCTGTTCCCGAAAAAATTCTGTTCTGCAGCGAACCATTGGACAAATCAACCTGCATTTTTTCACCCTCTCCTATCGATCGTTTTCCGACTGTCACATTCGATCTTCCACACAATTTCATTTTCTTTTCACTGTCACTTAGTACAGCACCTGCTATTTGCACCAGTCCTGCGTTGTCGTCAGTCAACAATGCCACCGCATTGCCTCACCAAACCGGAAGGATTGAAGTAAATTTATCTGTTGATTTTCTGCATCTTTTTGATAATAGATTGCCAATACATGCGATCTTTCAAGACTCGGATTACCGTAATGTTGGAATCCTCCACAACAAAGAAAATTAAATATGTACTGTATGGCTTGAAATAGACGCTTAATCCTTCAATCACATATCCCGTAGCTTCATAACCTTTGGGGAAGGAATCCAATGCCTTGATCGCCTTCTTTATCTTCCTTGAAAAGTTTTCCGCATATTCCCGATATTTGAAGGTGTCGAGAATATATTTTTTTGTTGATTTAATATCCAAGAGAGCATCTTTGGATATTACGATTTTATGTTTCTTTGGTTTATCCGGCATTATATTTTGTCAATTTCCTCCCATGCCTCATCAATCGTATATACATCGCCTTTTTTCAGGCTTTCTATTCCCTTGGAGAGTTCATCATATAATGCGCCTATGGCGGCTTTTTCGGAATATTCAGTTTTAAGGATTTCCTGATTTCTGATTGCCTGTGCTACAGGTGCCATAGTATCACTTCCTTTCGATTGTTGATTTTATTATACGGTATTTAGTATTGGCTTATCAACAGATATTTATTAAAGTTTGCTCAAAACTGTGTGGCTTAGACTTTCATGGCTGTTTGTTAAATGTTCCAAGTGATTTCAATGTTTCCGTCCGCAATGCGGATAACTTTGATAAGTGTATCGACTACCGCCTGTCTGCCCTCAAACGAGAGTGTTTCCCATGTTTGACTTTCTTTACTCTGAATACTGGCACAATAAACTTGTCCTTTCTGTTGGCGCAAAAGCCTGAACCATAGCTTTGAGAAAACGTGAATATGCGTCTTAGTAACTATATTTTATGTGTTCCGATTTACTGCAATCTTCCCGGTTTGCCTTCTTCCTCCGCCTTGCCCTGTCACAAATGTCAGGCACTGTTCTTCACTGATATTTAGGCAATGCTGTACTTAGTTTATCGGCAGATTTTGTGTTATTTTGAGACGCAGGGAACGAAAGGACTCTGCCGCCGACAATATCTCACAGTTTTTTATAAAAAAGTCTGAGGTATCTGGCGCGTCGCAAATCCGTTATAATCATAAAAAGGGCATTGCACTGTGATCATGATAAGGAACAATTAATTTCGCAGCTGCCTGTCAACACGAATGATCAGAAAGGAGAATCCCCTATATGACTACTCCCGTTTCGTTTGCATAGCGCGGCTATTGCAAAATAAAACAATTCCATTGTGATAGCCTGCGCATCCGACGATTTTAACAGGAGATGCACATGAGCTATTTAGAAATTGAATACAGACTTGTCCCGACACAATCTTTCACAGTGATCCGGAGCTGTGCCGGCTGCGGCGGAAAAGCGCCCTACAAAAACACGGGAAAATTCCGCGTCAACGCTAACGGCAGCAAGATCGACGTATGGCTGATCTACCAGTGCGGGAAATGCAGGCACACCTTCAATCTCACGATATATGAGCGCCGGAAAAACACCGACATACCAGCCGCGGAATACCAGCGCTTCCTGGACAACGACACACAGCTTGCCGAGGAGTACGGCAGAGAGATCGCACTGTTCCAGAAAAACAGGGCGGAGATCGACCACAAGAGCATCACTTATGAGCTGATCCGGCTGCGGCATCCCACAGTTGGATCGATCTGTGCCCACCCGATCCGGATCGCGATCCAGAATCCTTACAGTCTGAAGATCCGCCCCGAAAAACTGGCGGCGGAGATTCTGGGACGCTCTGCAAGCCAGGTCAAAAAAGAGATCGCCAAAGGGACGATCACGATAGAATTTATAAAAAGGAGAGCTGACAATGAAGCTGGCAATGAAGATAGAAACTGACCGACTGATCATCAGAAGCCTGAGACCGGACGACGAACAGGCTTTTATCGAGATGGCATCTGACGGAAGCCTGACCGAGATTTTCGGAGACTGCAGTGAATGCAGCCACTGGATGGGGAAATGGATCGCGGAATCCATACAGCTCGAACAGGAAAATAACCCCGCCAGGGCATATCTGGCGTACTGTGTCGAACGCAAGACAGATCATACCATTATAGGCTCTGTCGGCTGTACCTATTATGAGGACATGAAACGGATCGGGATCACCTATTTTCTGGGCGCCGGTCACAGGGGACACGGATATATGACGGAGGCCGTAAAAGGCTATACACAGTATTTTTTTCAACACTACGACGCAGACGCACTGTTTGCCACGGCAAGGGTCGAAAACAAATCATCGTGCCAAACGCTGGAGCGCGCAGGATTTCAGCTGCTCGAAACCAGGCTGTACAAGGACCTGTATGACGAGACGGCAGAGATGAGCAATTTTTATGAACTTCGAAACGACTGCAGCCCGATCAGGCAGGATGCCTGATCGCCGGGTGCCGCAACATCTGCTGCACTCATTTACAGAGCAGTTATTTTCCGTTAAATAGATGCTCGATCCACACGATCCCCGCATAGATCCCGATCCCTGCCGCGACCGCCAGCAGCGGATCCTTCAATATACAGTTCAGCCCGATGACCAGCATGACAACCGGTCTCACAAATGTCTTAAATATCTTGTGTTCATTCACAGCTGCCACCTCCCCACTCCGGATATTGCTGCAGAAACTTTTCATTTGCCAGCTGCAGTGCTTCATGATACGTCCGATACGAATCGCTCAGCTGGCACATCGCCGGTATGAAAATATCATTGTAACCGCTGGCACTGTTAAACTGTCTCAGCGTCTCCTCCAGACGATATACTTCTGACGCCCTATACTCCGCGGTCTGTTTGTATGCCATGTACGTCTCGATGGTTTCGCGGTTCTCGTCAATATACCGCTCAATATCGCAGACTGCGTCGCGCATACCGACAGACATATTTTCCAGAATGTGATCCTCATAATCAAACGTTATCTCCTCATAAAGCGTCCGCAGATCACTCGGAATCTCAAACCGGATCCCGTCCAAAAATGCAATGATCGTGTCAAAAGCCTCCTGCTGCCGCGCTGTCCGCACAGGCTCGCCCAGATACGGCGCAAAATGCTGACAGATATAATTTCCGTAATAACCCGGAAACGCTGTCCGCATGCGTTCCAGGACAGACTGTTTCGCCTGGAGCTGCACAAGCTTTCCCTGCACGGTGTCCCAGTCCTGCGTCCGGGCAAGCTCCTGCATTAACTCCTGCTTCTCCTGCAGGATCGATATCTCCAGATCCTTTTGATGTAAAATGTCATTTAGCGACAGATTCAAATCTGCCAAAACTCCCTGAATGTCAGCAACCGACAGCCCTAATCCCCTCAAGACGGAGATCTTTTTCAATCGGGCGAGATCGGCATCCGAGAAATCACGGTATCCATTTTCCTGCACCGAGGGTGCAACGAGTCCCTGCTCTATATAGTATTCTACCGCTTTTTTCGTCAGTCCGCATTCCCTGCACACTGCGTTTATGAGCATATCCCTCACCTCCCCTGCTTTTTGGGAACCGCAGAATCAACTCCCTAACACTAGGATAAACCAATCCCCAGGGGCGCAGTCAATAGGTAACAAAAAAATAATCTCCGCACGATCGTGTACAAGGAAATCATGTTTATGGCAGACAAAAGGACATGATATATCATTGTGATCCGGTCGTATGTGTGTTATACTTTTATGGTTGCCGACAACAGTTTTCACGAGAAATTATTGGAGGATTATTATGAAAAAAATAGTAACAGGAATTGGCTTTGAAATTACAGGCGTACTGATGATACTGTTCCCGTTTTTGATCGCAAGTCTGAGTTTAGAAAATACAATCGAGTGGGATACCCAGTTGGGAAGATTTTGGCAGACAGTCTCTGATATGGGTATGTTTCCTATAATGATTGTTGGTGTTATTTTGCTGATAACAGGCGTCATATTCTCCTTATGGGGAACATTCTCAAAATCCGATACATAAGGAACTGTAGAAAAATAAGTGACACATCTTGCTTGTCTATTTCTCCAATCTT
>CAJUQU010000141.1 GCA_910588595.1 uncultured Lachnospiraceae bacterium
ATTTCCGACAGAACAGACAATGAATGCTGTAATTGATGCTGTGACCGAGCATCCGGGGATCGGACAGAGGGCTTTTGAACAATATGTGGACATGTGTCAAGGAAAAATAAAGCAGTGTGTTAAGTACCTGACAGTAAACGGGGATATATATGCAGAGAAAAGGAAATATTATAAGACGCCCCGCAAATGGGAACCGGATTTGGAGAAGAGCGGGAAAATTACGCGTATCAGGAAGCAGGAACTACAGCAGATGAATGAGTTTGCCCGCATTTCAAGCTGCTATATGAAGTATATTGCGGATACATTGGATGATACGAGTGCAGTGGAATGTGGTCATTGTGCAAATTGCCTGAAAAAGGAAATTTTCCCTACAACGGTCTCTGTGCAGGAAATAGCGGATGCGCAGAAATTTGTCCGGGAAGGGTTTCATATTATTGAACCGAGAAAAATGTGGCCAAGCGGCGTTATAATATACGGAAAAAATAAAATATTACCGGAAATTCAGTGTGAAACGGGACGTGTGCTGTCTGATTACGGTGATGCGGGCTGGGGAAGGCTCGTGAAAGAGTGTAAATATGAAAAGGGATATTTTGAGGAACAACTGGTGGAGGCTTCGGCGAAGCTGCTTAAGGACTATGTTGCCATAAATGACATTCAATGGGTTACAAACGTGTCATCTTTGAAAAGACCGGAGTTGGTGAGAACTTTTGCGCGTCAGCTTGCGGAACATCTAGGGCTGGAATATCGGGATGCCATTGAGAAAAGAGTGCACAGAAAATATCAAAAGGAATTAAAATCTGCTTATCTGCAGTATCAGAATGTGAATGATTCCTTTGACGTGAGGGAGTCAGAAGTGCTGCCGGAAAATGTCCTGTTAGTGGACGATATGGTTGATTCCAAATGGACTTTTACAGTCTGCGGTTATAAGCTCAGGGAAAATGGGAGCGGAAGGGTTTTTCCTTTTGCACTGGCAAATACGGCGGGAAGAAATGGAGACGATTGAGTATGGTATATTCAGAAAATGCAATGTGTGCAATTTTATTGTGTTCTTATCTTGGCATCAAAAGCGATGCTTCTGTGAAGCCGCTTTCACTGGGAGAATGGAACACCCTGTTGGAAAAGCTGGCGGAAGTGAAGGAGGAGCCGGGAGCTGTTTTGCAAAACGACAGTAGCTGGGCGGAAAAGGTGAATTGTCCAAAGGAACTGATTGAGAGAATCAGAGGGCTTATTCTGCGCGGGGGCAATGTTGCGCTTGAACTGGATGATTTTGGCAGAAAAGGGATTTTTGTGGTCACACAGTTTGATGAGAACTATCCCATTCTTTTAAAGCGGAGGTTAAAAAAGAAAATGCCGCCAATCTTATATTATTCAGGAAATATTGATTTGGCAAAAAAAATTGGGATTGCAGTGGCAGGCTCTAGAAATGTGGATGAAGATGGGATGATGTTTACAAGGAGATTAGTGGAAAAAGCCTCGAAAGAAAAGCTGGTGATTTATTCAGGGGGAGCAAAAGGTGTTGACACGGTGGCGGAGGAAACGGCGATTAAAACGGGCAGCGCTGTCATTTCGTTTATAGCGGATTCTTTGCTTTCCAAGATTAAAAAAAAGCAGGTAACGGCTAATATTATTTCGGGAAATCTGCTGCTGTTTTCGGATGTGAAGCCGGATGCGGGATTTTCGGCGGCAAGGGCTATGAATCGGAATAAGTACATTTATGCGTCCTCTTATGGGGCATTTGTAGTTGCGGCAGATTATAATAAAGGCGGTACATGGAACGGGGCAATGGAATCATTGCGCAATGGATTTGCGAAAACATTAGTATGGGACAATCAGAATTATGTTGGAAATCAGAAACTGATCGAGAAGGGCTGCGTACCCTATGACATTACAGAGGAAAGTATTTATCTGGCTATTACAAAAAAAGAAGAGACTTATGAGCAGTTGGATTTATTTCACACAGATACCGTCCGAAATGGGACGGAGGAGAATCAAAAGCCTGCGGAAAACAGAGTCAGAGAGAATGATGTATATGATGTTATAAAAGAATATATTGTTGCGCATTTGGAGAATGGGATGCGTGTTGAGGATGCTTCGAAGAATCTGAATGTCGTGGAGAGACAGATGGAAATATGGCTGAAACGCTTGTGTGAGGATAAGCTTATAAGACTTGACAAAGGAGTGTATCGAAAGGCTTAATGATATCCGGAAAAGCAGGAACTCTTGAAATAGAGATGTCTGTTTTTAAATATATGGTACAAAATTACTGGTTTCAAGTACCTTTTAACAAAGTTCGTGTCATTAACTTGACACAGGGGGGGGCTGCGGGCGATGAGTAATCTGGAGGAGCTGGAGAGGGCGCGCGGCAATGGGGAGTATATGGATACAAAGGCGGGGATAGCAGCCGCGAATGGATCATGGATTGCGGGGCGAGGACAGCCAGCAATGAAATGTGTACGTTTCTTTTGATGAATATTTCGTCATTGCAGCTAATACCGGTGAATATCATCGCGTATCGCAGCCAGTACGGAAGCGCTAATCCGGCAGCAGTGATTGCACCTGCGATTGTGGCGACGCTTTTAATAGGTCTACACCCAAAGTATATAATAGTTTAAAAGGATAATAAACATGAAATTTGAATAGGATGAAGATAAAAATACCATAAACAAAGAAAAACATAAGATTTCCTTTGAGACAGCAGCGTATGTTTTTGATGATCCGTATTATAATGTTTGACTTTGAGCATAGTGTTGATGAAGATCGGTATATTGCAATAGGCAGGGTTGGTGATATAGTGTTTGTGGTATTCGGTTGATTTCAGCCAGACTTGCAACAAATGCGGAAAGGAGCCTTTATTATGACCAAGACATTTATTATTGGGAATGGGCAAAAGCCTGCACAAGAACAGTTGAAAGAAATTGAGGAAGCAAAAAACAGTCCTATTATATTTGATGAAGATTGCGAGGAATTGTCACCAGCTATGGTGAAAGCTTTTAAGAGTGCAGTGGTGCAGCGAAATCGTAAGAAAAAGGCGTAGGTGCCTGAATGTGCTTATGAAATAAAGAGGTTCATAAAAGCAGGAAATTTTAAGGGTAAAGTAGCCTGCTCTTTGTATAGGGGGCTGCGGGCGATGAGCGATCTGGAGAAGCTTGAGCGGCAGCGCGGGAACAGCGAGTTTGCGGACACGGCGCCGTCTGTTTCTTTGGTCAGTTTGCAAAATTGCGAGGCAAGGACAGCCAGCAATGAAATGTGTACGTTTCTTGTGATGAATATTTTGTCGTTGCAGCTGATACCGGTGAATATTATTGCCTACCGCAGTCAGTATGGCAGTGCCAATCCGGCGGCGGTGATCGCACCTGCGATTGTGGCGACGTTTTTTAGTACGGTGGTGTATTGTAAGATGATGGGGAAGAAATGCGACTGATAGAATTGTTAATTGATGATATACTTTTAACATAGCATGTCATAAGAGCAATAAAGAAACATGAAACATGAAATTTGAATGGGATGAAGATAAAAATACCATAAGCAAAGAAAAATGTTGGAAAATTCCAAACCTGAGGAACATGATAAGGAAAAGATAAAGACAATTTTGGATATTCTTGCTAAAAGTGGTGTACGTTATATAGAATAACATAACCCGTTGGAGAATAATAGTGTTATGCAGGAAGGTGGTAATTGGTATGTCAATATTGCAGAAACAAGTGATTCAATCCCTTGATGGTTTGTCCGATGATAACTTACAGTTTTTACTTGATATGATTCAGCGTTTTATGAAACCCGATAAAATTGAGGAAGTGCATAATGACAAATTAGTCATAATTAAAGACAATATTCACAGGATTGGTAGTTTAGAAGGTCAGGATCTTATTGATGCAGATTATGATATAGATGAATGTAATGGTGAAATCGCAGAAATGTTTGGAGTAAATAATATATGAAAGTTCTGATAGATACACATATCGCTATTTGGGCGGTGTTAAATGATCCTAAGTTGCCCGAACGAGCAAGAGATATTATTCTTGATAGAGAAAATGAAATATTTTACAGCACTGCATCTGTGTGGGAAATTGCAATAAAACATATGTTACACCCCGGATAAACTTCGTATTAATGGAGATCTTTTGGAAAAGGGATGTGAAGAAAACGGATATATTGTGATGCCTATCTTAAATAAACATGTTTCAGTATTGGGAACATTAAAACGACCTAAGGATGCACCAAGACATAATGATCTTTTTGATAGAATATTAGTTGCACAAGCAAAAGCAGAAGGTATTATGTTTTTAACACATGACTCTTTGATACCATATTATGATGAACCGTTTATTATATCGGTTTAATAAATGCTAACACAACTTTCAGGACGATATGAATTATAGGGAATTAGCGGATAGGATAGGACATTTCATGAGGGATAGAAAAGGGACAAAGATTTATAAGTAAAATTATAGGTGTTTTTTCGTTGATGTCAGAACCGCGCAAATTGTTATGCCAGGTACCTGCCAAAAGCACATGACATATAAAACTGCGCAAGTGGTAGGATTGTATGGTCAAAACGGTTCCGGAAAAACTGCTGTTATTGATGCATTGTATTATTTGCAATAAATTATGATCGGTTGTACACTCGAGACGGAAATTGAGGATTACATTGATGCAGGCAGCGATTATCGCTGATTTTAATATTTTTGTAGAAGCAGTGATCTATGAAGTTAGTTATAGGATCATTCTTAGTAGGTTTAAACTAAAAAATGAGGAGTACGCAGAGATGAAAGAATTTGAAAAATATGTCGCTGATAAACCAGAGTGGAATTTAATTTCGAAGGAAGAGGTTTCATTACTGAAAATGAAGCTTGGGAAAAGTCACAGAAAAGAATCTGACTGGGAAGTCATAAAGGATATTTTGGGGAGGCGCAATCTGCTTACATTTATTCCGCCCAAAAGGGCGAAAGAGCTTACAACGATTGAAAATGTACTTTATGAGAATGGAAATCTGATGGTTTATACAAACATGAATGACTGTACACGGCATATTCAGGTTCTGCAGCTCAAAGGAAAATTCCGGGGATATGTCGAGATTGGTTATACTTCTTTTGATAATGTTTTGGATATCGCAGACCGACATGGCATGAAGGTTCTCATCGATATGAATGATGAAAATAACTCCAGGTGCCTCATGTATGAGACCGAAGAAAGGCGATTAAAAGCTGTCATCATGACATATTGAAATAAATTTTACAGGTTATTCGTCACTGCAATTAATCCCGGTGAAATTATCGCCTACCGCATCCGGTACGGCAGTGCCAATCCGGCGGCAGGGATCGCGCTTTTTGGGATCTATCTGTCCAATGCATGAGATTTCCCGTTGCCGCCGTTTACTCCTGTCACGCCATCTGTGATCGTGGCAGCACGCCTTGCTACCTGTCAATTCTTCGCAGCAAAATACTGCACAGGACAATAGATAAGACAAAGATCAAAAGCAGCGGCAGAAGGCTTTCAAACGTCAAAACGCGCGCTGTCAGTAGAGATAACTGCCCCTCAACATCGAGTCCTGCGGTTGGCTCATCAAGAAACAGAATATCCGGATCCCGCGTCAAAGCAAGTGCCAGATGAAGCCGCCGCTTTTGCCCGGTTGATAGTTGATAATACTGTTTTTGGGCAAGTTCATAAATGCCGAGCGCGTCAAGCATTGTCTGATCGAGGGCTGTCTTATTCCACTTGGCAAACAGCTTTACGGCTTCCAGTGCTCTGATATGCTACGGCAAAGAAGCCGACTGCAGTTGGATCCCCATTCTTCCGTTTATCGCAATGCTTCCGCTGTCGTATTTTCTTAAACCCTCGATACATTCAAGTGATGTGGTTTTGCCCGCCCCGTTTATTCCGAGCAGAGCAAAGATTTCTCCTTGCTGTACGCAAAAGTCTAAGCCGTTCAGCACGACGTGGGTTCCATAACTTTTTGTTAAGTTGTTTATTTTTATAGCCTCCTTCATTCTGTTCCCTCCTTGTTTTCACCTTGAAATGGGTCAATGCCTAAACGGGAAAAATAGACGCCTAATGCTTGTTCAACATATCCGTTTGTATCTTGAATCGCTTTCCATTGATGGTCTGCATTTTGAACTTCTCCAAATTTTACAAGTCTGGGCAGCATGCTCATATCTCCTCCAGTGAAATCCGTGATCATACTCCAATAGGCTTTTGCAAAATCCTGTCCCTCATCGCTGTCCGCAGGAACGCCGGCATTTTGAAGTCTTATTGCCTCGTCTTGAAGCTGCAGGAAGGTGTTCAGAAATGCCTTTCCGCTGTCTTTATCAAAATGGCTGCGGATATGGTCAAGGGTCTGGTCATCAAAATGTTTGATCAGCCAGTAGAAATCATTTTTCATCTGCAGATTGACGATGATATCGGCATACTTTTTGAAGTTCACCGACTGCATTTGAAGGACTTCCTCCCGCAGCGCTTCCAGTTCCCGCAACGATTCAGACAGGTTTTCTATTTTTTGCCTGACAGCGGCTGCCTGCTCCGCCAGGACATCGGCGATTTCAGCCGGGGCATCGAGGGGAATGAGCCGGTTCTTTATGTCATTCAGAGAGAACCCTAAATGTTTGAGGGACAAGATCTGATGAAGCTTTACAATGTCTTTACCCATATATAATCTGCGCCCCCTTCACTCAGGACAGTTGGGGAAAGCAGCCCCTCTCTGTCGTAATGCTGTAATGTCCGTACAGTAACGTCCATTTTTTTCGCGATCTCGCCGACGGTCATGTAACCTTGCGGTATTGCTTTATGTTTATCCATGTTATCCCCCATGCCGCCTTTGGCGGCTCAAATAGAAATGAAAAACGCTGGTATAAGCTACGCCAAACAAAGTTAGCGTGGGTTGTATCATCTATAGCATACCTCATTACGTTAGGTCACAAGCAAGTGTTTTTGCAAAATATTTTTCGAAAAGTTGAGATAGTAAACTTTAAGAAAATTTAACATGAATTGTGTATGCGTTAGTGGTAAAATATGACTGTGAGTGGCAGGCAAATTTTTCATATTCAAATGTATCAATAAGGTGGAGGTAACAATAAATGATTTTTAAATATTGTGCGGAGTGCGGTCATAAATTAGAAGATATTAAATGTGGTGATGATGATTGCAAGATTTGTCCCGTGTGCAAGAAATTATATGGCGATAATCCCTTACCCGTTGTAGAGGTGCTGGTAGTCAATGAGTTTAATGAAATACTTCTTTTAAAGCAGAATTACATATCAGAAACGAAATGGACAGTTGTATCCGGTTATATGATAAACGGGGAAACGATTGAGGATGCCGTTACACGTGAAGTAAGGGAAGAAACCGGACAGAATGTTATAAGCTGTAAATATATATCCAGCTATTACTTTGCTCCCAAGCAGCTTATTATGATTGGATTTATTGCTTATGTAAAGAAATCACAATTTTCAAATTCAGTTGAAGTGGATGATATTAAATGGTATAAAATGGACGAAGTAGACCGTATGATAGCCCGCGAAAATAATTGTTCCGGTATGCACTGGGATAAATGTAGAGATTTTTTATAGATTTTGCGATCCCATTTGAAGCAACACGATTTTTATGCTACGATAATGGCACACGACCGGTTTGCGCCATGAGACGGTCTCAAGGACAGACGCATTCCTATCTGCACAGGAGGAGAAAAATGATAGACGGACACATTCATATTGAAAGAGGCGCGTACACACTTGATTGGATCAATCAATTTGTCAATAAGGCAGTTGAAATGGAGATTGATGAGATACGTCTGCTTGAGCACTGTTATCGGTTTGAGGAGTTTGTTCCAATGTACGGTTCCGTGTGCGCTTACAGCGAATATGTGGATGCATGGTTTCATAGAAATGCAGGTGCGCATAAACTTGCGGACTATTTGGAGCTGATCGAACGAGTTAGAAACGAACAGTTTCCGGTAGAGATCAAGTTTGGTCTTGAAATAACCTATTTCAAAGAGTTTGAGAACTTCATTTCTGAACTTACAGAGGGGAAAGGCTTTGATTTTCTGTTGGGAAGCATTCACTTTGTCGACGATTTTGCTTTCGATCATAAAGCCGAGCATTGGGCGGGACTTGATGTTGACAAAATATATCGCAGATATTTTGAGGATTCTGTCGCATTAGCAGAGAGTAGATTATTTGACGGCATCGGTCATCCGGATTTAATAAAATTATTTGGACACAAACCATCGTATTCCCTGTCAGGCTGCTATGAGCGCCTGGCGAAGGAACTCTCTAAAAGTGATATGTATGCGGATCAAAATAGCGGAGCCGCCAGAAGATGTTCTAAAACGGCTCCGCTTGGCATGGATGAAGAATTGCTTAGAATATTGAAAAAGTATAATGTGAAGATCATTACTTCGTCTGATGCACACTGCCCTGAAGATGTGGGATATAAAATTAAGGAACTTAACAGCCTGATAGAGCGTGTCACATCTGCCAAAACGCAGTATCATTAAAGACAAAATTAGCTTTTTTGTCTTCGGGAAATGCTTCAGTCGGATAGCCCTTGGGGATCAGTTCTATATACCTTGAACCTGCTGTCTGCCCGTCAACGCCATCCTGACTCAACGTGCAGCGGGCAAAGCGCAGACAATTTTTGGTCATATATTCTCTGTAATAGTCCTCTGCAAATGCTGTCCCGTTGTGACTTGCAGTGGGATTTGCAAATATCGGCTCGCCAGCTGACAGGAGTGTGCGAAGGCGGGGAAGTGATACATATTCGCCCGTATTATCCTTTAGATAAAGGCGCCAGGTGGGATCAAGCATGATACGCCTGCCCGACGGTAAGAGGCAGTCCACGACTACATGGCAGTCCTCAAACGGATCCTCGTAGGGCAGACAGGTAATGTGCCTCGCCTTGATCCCGCTCAGACGCAGGATCGATGCGAGCAGAATGGAAAGACCGCGGCAATTGGTTTTGTTATTGTTATTTTCACAAAATGCGATGAGATCAGTTATAGTTTTTCCAGTGCCTAATGCACGGGAACCATCGTGACCAAAGTGATCGCAGACAAAATCAAGGAGTGCAAAAACGATTTCGTCCGTGGTGCAGTCCAATCCTTTCATATATTCGGAATAGTTATATTTTTCAAGAATCTGTGGGATATCGCCGCCCAATACAAATTCATTGATATGATCGCACGCGGTGCTATTGTCATAGTCAGCGTACTGTCTTAGAATGTCGATTCTTGCCCGATCCAGAATGGGGACGTATATTTTGGCTGCAATAAACTGATACGGTGCATCTTCGGGAACATCGTCGATCTTCACATACTGTACATGTGTTGTTTTACCGTGCTGGACATAAAAGCCATCGAGAACGCTGTCGATATATTTGACGTGATAAACCATACGGTGGTTGTCATCGTTGATCTCATAGCACAGATATCCGTCCTTTTCATAAACGCAGTTGGGTTCGACATGATAATAACCACTCGATGAGAATGACATCTTCATACGAGGCGGCGTCTCATCAAAAATATTGATTGTTTCGCCCATTTCTTCCATATACCATTTTCCAATCAAGTGTTTATCCATTATATTTTCCTTTCATGTTTCAAAGTTTCAGTAGATCGGAAGAGCACACGTCTGAACTCCAGTCACTGACAACCATCTCG
>CAJUQU010000142.1 GCA_910588595.1 uncultured Lachnospiraceae bacterium
AAAGTGTGTTCTTTGGATAATAATGGAAGAATATTTTGGAAAGTGGCGGTTTATAAATTTTTTATCGATGTTTTTATGATTTTTTTAAAATATGTCTTGAAATTTATGCCATAATTAGGTAAAATAATTTTGTTGATAAAATTTTGTCAATCATTTTACACAAAGTGACGAATTGTGCAATTTTTTAGGGATTGTATATGTATAAAAATTGCTAAAAGATCAGAAGATAAAAGTATCTGTGTAAAATTGTAGGCAAAATAAAGATGATAAAATAAATATTATCTATTTTAGGAGGAAAATGACATGGCAGTAAGAGTAGCAATTAATGGTTTTGGCCGTATTGGCCGTCTTGCATTCAGACAGATGTTCAATGCAGAGGGATATGAAGTAGTAGCGATCAATGACCTGACAAGCCCTAAGATGCTGGCACATCTGTTAAAGTATGATTCTTCACAGGGAAAATATGAGCTGGCTGACAAGGTTTCCGCAGGCGAGGATTCTATCACGGTAGATGGCAAGGAGATTAAGATCTACGCTTTTCCTGATGCAAACAACTGCCCTTGGGGTGAGTTAAAGGTTGACGTTGTATTAGAGTGCTCAGGATTCTATACAAGCAAGGAAAAAGCTCAGGCACATATCAATGCTGGCGCTCGCAAAGTTGTTATCTCTGCTCCGGCTGGAAATGATCTTCCTACAATCGTTTACAATACAAACCATGAGACATTGAAGGCATCTGATACGATCATCTCAGCAGCTTCATGTACAACAAACTGCCTTGCTCCTATGGCAGATGCATTGAACAAGTATGCACCGATCCAGTCTGGTATCATGGTAACGATCCATGCTTACACAGGTGATCAGATGACTCTTGACGGACCTCAGAGAAAGGGTGATCTGAGAAGATCCAGAGCTGCGGCAGTGAATATCGTTCCAAACAGCACAGGTGCAGCAAAGGCGATCGGTCTGGTTATCCCTGAGTTAAATGGCAAGCTGATCGGTTCTGCACAGCGTGTTCCGACACCGACTGGCTCTACAACGATCCTGACAGCAGTAGTAAACAAGGCTGATGTGACAAAAGAGGGCATCAATGCAGCTATGAAGGCAGCAGCAAACGAGTCCTTCGGTTACAATGAAGACGAGATCGTTTCATCAGACGTGATCGGCATGAGATTTGGTTCTCTGTTCGATGCTACACAGACAATGGTGAACAAGGTTTCTGATGACCAGTATGAGGTACAGGTTGTATCTTGGTATGACAACGAGAACAGCTATACTTCTCAGATGGTAAGGACAATTAAGTATTTCTCAGAGTTAGCATAGTTAACCAGATTGTCCTCGGACAATTCATCCAAAAAAGACCTATCAAGGTCCGGTCTTATGGACCGGACCTTTTTTAATGATTAAAAAGGAGAATGGTAAAATGGGATTAAACAAGAAATCGGTTGATGATATCAACGCAAAGGGCAAAAGAGTACTTGTGAGATGTGACTTTAATGTACCGCTCAAGAATGGTGAGATTACGGACGAGACACGTATCGTGGCAGCACTTCCCACGATCAACAAGCTGATCAAAGACGGCGGGAAGGTGATCCTCTGCTCTCACTTGGGAAAAGTAAAGAACGGACCAAATGAAGGCGAGTCTTTAGCTCCTGTCGCGAAGAGACTTTCCGAGAAGCTTGGCAAGGAAGTGAAGTTCATAGCAGATTACAATGTGACAGGTGCGGACGCGACTGCAGCAGTGGATGCTATGAACGAGGGAGATGTGATCTTGCTGCAGAATACTCGTTTCCGTGGCAAGGAAGAGACAAAGAACGGCGAGGAGTTCAGCAAAGAGCTGGCAGACCTGGCAGATCTGTATGTTTGTGATGCATTTGGTTCTTCACACAGGGCACATGCCTCTGTGGAGGGGGTTACAAAGTTCATCACAGCAAAGGGCGGTGAGAACGCAGTTGGGTATCTGATGCAGAAGGAGATCGATTTCCTCGGCAATGCTGTGGAGAATCCGGTAAGACCGTTTGTTGCGATCCTCGGCGGTGCCAAAGTGGCTGACAAGCTGAATGTTATCAACAACCTGCTCGAGAAGTGCGATACACTGATCATCGGCGGCGGTATGGCGTTCACATTCCTGAAAGCAAAGGGATATGAGATCGGTAATTCCCTGGTTGATGACGAGAAGCTTGACTACTGCAAAGAGATGATGGAGAAGGCTGAAAAGCTTGGCAAGAAGCTCCTTCTTCCGATCGATACGACGATCGCGGACGGTTTCCCCAATCCGATCGATGCGGAGATCGCTGTGGAAGTTGTAGATGCAGACAAGATCCCTGCTGGGAAAGAAGGTCTTGATATCGGCACAAAGACAGCAGAGCTCTTTGCGGATGCTGTGAAGTCAGCCAAGACAGTTGTGTGGAATGGACCTATGGGTGTATTTGAGAATCCTACGCTTGCAAAGGGAACGATCGCTGTGGCTAAGGCGCTTGCTGAGACAGAGGCTACTACGATCATCGGCGGCGGCGATTCCGCAGCAGCGGTAAATCAGTTGGGATTTGCAGACAAGATGAGCCATATTTCCACAGGTGGTGGCGCTTCCCTCGAATTCTTAGAGGGCAAGGAACTTCCGGGCGTGGTTGCGGCAGATGATAAGTGATCAACAGAATCTAAGGGGGCAAAAGGCTCCCCGGATATGCTGGATAACTATATAAATAGTTAAGGAGAATGGATAAAATGGCAAGAAGAAAGATTGTAGCCGGCAACTGGAAGATGAATATGACTCCCAGCGAGGCGGTTAAGTTAGTTGGCGAGTTAAAGGATCTGGTAAAGTCAGATGACGTTGATGTAGTATATTGTGTGCCGGCGATCGACATTGTTCCAGTTGTGGAGGCGGTAAAAGGCACAAACGTTGAAGTTGGTGCTGAGAATATGTACATCGAGGAAAAGGGTGCGTATACAGGCGAGATCGCACCGGGAATGTTGGTAGATGCGGGTGTTAAGTACGTTATCATCGGACATTCTGAGCGCCGCGACTACTTCAAGGAGGACGATGCGTTTCTCAATAAGAAGGTTGCAAAGGCATTTGAGCATGGATTGACACCGATCCTTTGCTGCGGCGAGTCTCTGGAGCAGAGGGAGACAGGTGTGACAATGGATTGGATCCGGCTGCAGATCAAGTCAGACCTGGTAGGCATCACAGCAGACCAGGTGAAGAAGCTGGTCATCGCGTACGAGCCGATCTGGGCGATCGGGACAGGAAAGACAGCGACGACCGAGCAGGCGCAGGAAGTCTGCAAGGGCATTCGCGACTGTATTGCTGAGATGTATGATGCGGCAACAGCAGAGGCAGTCCGCATTCAGTACGGCGGATCTGTAAGCGCAGCGAACGCAGCAGAGCTCTTTGCACAGCAGGATATCGATGGCGGTCTTGTGGGCGGAGCAAGCCTGAAAGCTGATTTTGGCAAGATCGTGAATTATAAGTAATATATTTTTGCAAAAATCTGACAGACAGAAAATGCAGTTAAAAAGGGTATCAAGGGAAAAGCGTTCCTTTGATATCCTTTTTGGATAAGATAGAGTAGTTCATATCTTTTTTAAACATGCTCTGGGAGGATCGCTGACATGTACAACGAGTACGACAACGAAAAATTTTTTGAAAAATATGCCAAAATGCCCCGCAGCAGAGAGGGGTTGTGCGCTGCCGGAGAATGGCATCAGTTGAAACCATTGTTCCCGGCGCTTCAGGGGAAGAAAGTACTTGATTTGGGGTGCGGCTATGGCTGGCACTGTAAATTCGCGGCAGAACAAGGTGCAACGCAGGTATTGGGGCTTGATGTGAGCCAAAAAATGATTGAGGAGGCGAAAAAGCGAAACGTCGAAGATCAAATTGAGTACCGCGTCTGCGGGATAGAAGCGTATGAATATCCTGTAAACACATGGGATTGTGTCGTGTCCAATCTGGCGCTGCACTACATTCAAAATATAGAGGATATATTTCAGAAAGTGTATAGAACGCTGAAGCCAGGCGGAGTATTTCTTTTCAACATTGAACACCCGATTTTTACAGCTGGAGTAGGACAGGACTGGATTTATACCGACGAGGGAAATCCTCAATATTGGCCGATTGATGATTACTTCTATCCCGGAGAGCGAAACACTCATTTTCTTGGGCACGATGTAATGAAACAACATCATACAATTTCGCAGATCTTGATGGGCTTATTAGATAGCGGATTTGAACTGAAGGCTGTGGAGGAGGCAGAGCCGCCGAAAGATATGATGAACATTCCAGGCATGAGAGACGAGCTGAGGCGTCCAATGATGTTATTAGTCAAGGGAGTAAAAGGGGTAAAGAGCACTCCCGATTCGAATATAAAACCAGTACAATAAAACATGGGAAAAAGGAACGAACAAAGCAAAGATTCGATTGAGAAAATGCGATGATTATGGTATGATTTATTGAGAAAGAGATACATTTGTGGTGGATTCAGTGTGAGATCGGAGATTTCACCATCTTGATAGGAAAATGGGAGTTAGCGTATATTGAATCTATAGTAGACAAGTAGAAGGAGAATCACAAGATGGAGTTCAAGATAAACGACAACGACAAGATCACGATGACGCATACAGGGTTGCTTCCGGGGAAGAGCGGCAAAGTTATTCATGTGTGCTTTGAGAGAAAGACAGACGATAGGAACGACTATGCAGAGATCATTCTGCCGAGCAGGAACGTGGTCAATTCAAGGGGATTTGACGAGGGAGAGCTCGCTCAGCTCCAGCTGTATCTCAAAGAGCAGGAAGAGAGCATTATCAGAAACGCAAAACAGATCAACCATGATCTGATCTTTAAGCTTTAAGAAAATGATGATCTTTATGAACAGAATGATACAGAAGTTTGCGAAAGCGGCAAGTACGAATGCGATTTTTATATTAGTCTGTATTTTATTGATTACAGAGCTGTTAAGCATCAATTGGTATTTCCAGGCAGTGTGCGTGGTACTGGTGATACTCTGCATTGTCATTCTCGCGTTTCGGAACAGCAAGGTATCTTCCAAGTGGCAGATGAGTGAGCTGAATCAACGACAGAGAGATGATATGCTCGTCTATTTCAGCCGTGAGTATTTTGAGGTGTATGTGGTGGATCTCAATCGCGGCTCATATGAGATTATCCGCTCTGCTGAGCGGCGCGGGGATGATATCAAAAGGCTAACGGGGGATTTTAAGCAGCTGATGGAGAGAGCACTCGTCACATGGACCAAACCGCCGTACAAGGAAAAGTTCAATCAGCTTGTGGATATGGAGGGGATCAAGAGACGTTTTTCGTCGGGAGAGAAGAAAATAGAGTTCATCTACAAGTCGTATGATGAGAAATGGAAGCGGCTTGAATGTTTTCCGGTGCCAGAGTATGGATCCGACAATGAAAAAATGATCTTTGCACTCAGGGATTACACGGAGGAGATGCAGATCAGGACTAACGAGGTGCTTGCGTCCGAGGCGATGAATGATATATATACACTCGTTGCCTTTCGGGATATGGAGGCAGACCGATATGAGTGCGGCTGCCATCGCATGGAGAGCGTCATGGACTTTCCGGAAAAAGGGATTTATTCTGTATGGGTGGCATCGATGCTGGAAAGGATTCATGAGAAAGACAGGGAAAAGTTTCTCCTGGAGTTGTCAGATGAACGGTTTCACAGGGAAGGAAGGGCAGAATGTGAATACCGGATCAAGGATAAAGAAGGAGAATATCACTATTATCGTCAGTACAATGCGAAGGTGAATGTGCTCTCGGGTCCCAAGATGGCTATACTGATCAGAAACGTTGACGAATTCAGGAAGCATGAGATCTGGAAAGCAGAACAGCTTCAAAAGGAGCTGGAGGCAAAAGCGAAGGAACTGGAGATGACAAGGCTTCTGGCGGAGAAGAGCAAGGATCTGGAGAAGGCACTCCTGCAGGCTGAGAGTGCCAACAATGCCAAAAGTAAGTTCCTGTCCAACATGTCGCATGATCTGCGCACTCCGATGAATGTGATTCTGGGTATGGCGTATCTGGCGAAAAGGCACATTGACGACGGGGGAGAGGTCGACAGGTGTCTGAACACCATCCTGCTGTCTTCGCAGAATATGCTTGCGCTGATCAATGATGTTCTTGATATGAACAAAATAGAGAGCGGTGTGATCGAGATTCGCGAGAAATCAGAAGACATCGTGAAGATAATACAGGATATCGAGCTGTTGATCCGCAGCAGATGTGAGGAAAATCAGCAGATCTTTGTTGTCAATTATGATAAGGTTGTCCACAGACATCTGCGCATGGATAATCTACGGGTGCGTCAGATCATGATCAACCTTCTTTCCAACGCTGTCAAATATACGCCATCTTATGGAAGGATCAGCATGGAGGTGATCGAGCAGGCGGGAAAATCTGATGCACAGTGCAATATCATTTTTGTTATCAGGGACAATGGAATCGGCATGAGCGGTGATTTTGTAAATCGTGTGTTTGAACCCTTCGAGCGGGAGAATACAGATCTGTCAGACCGCATAGAAGGTACAGGGCTTGGGATGGCGATCACAAAGAACCTTGTAGACCTCATGAAAGGTCAGATCAAGATTGACAGTATGATCAACGTAGGAACAAAGATCACAGTAATGCTCCCGTTTGTGGTATGCGCTCAGTCCGATGACTGCTCAGAGTCAGCGTTAAAAAAAGTGCAGCGCAAATATCCTGGGAAGCGGATCCTGATTGTCGAGGACAAGCACATCAACATGGAAATCATCAAATGTTTCTTGGAAGATTCGGAGCTGGTCATAGATGAGGCACAAAATGGCAAAGAAGCTGTCGAAAAAATCAAAGCGGCAGCGGAAGGAACATACGATCTTGTTTTTATGGATATCAGTATGCCTGTCATGAGGGGCGATGAGGCGACCATGGAGATCAGAAAGATAGATCGTGCAGACTGCAGAACGGTACCGATCATAGCTATGACAGCCAACGCTCTGGAGAGTGATGTTCAGAACTCATATAAATGCGGAATGAACGGGCACATTTCCAAACCGATCGAGCCGGAGGAAGTGTACAAGTGCCTGAATGAATGGCTGATGGGCAAACATGCTCTGGAGGGATGAGAGAAATGAAATGTATACTTTGTCCGAGAAGGTGCAGGGTTGATAGGGATCGAGGCAGCGGATATTGTGGAGAGCACAGTGATGTGAGGGTGGCACGGGCATCGCTCCACATGTGGGAGGAGCCCTGTATCAGCGGAAAAATGGGATCAGGAACTGTTTTTTTCTCAGGCTGTCCGCTGAAATGTGTGTTCTGCCAGAATCGGAAGATCATATCGGGGGATCGAGGCAGCGTGCTGACACCCCGTCAGCTGGCAAGTTTGTTTTTGCTGCTGCAGGACAAAGGGGCTGCCAACATCAATCTTGTGACACCGACACATTTTACGCCGCAGATCGCGGAGGCGCTCAGAATGTCAAAAGCAGAAGGCCTCTCTATTCCGGTCGTGTACAACACATCGGGGTATGAACGGGTTGAGACGCTGCAGATGCTGGCGGGGCTTGTCGATATCTATCTTCCTGATCTGAAATATTACAGCGGGGAGCTGGCGGCGCGTTATTCTAATGCGCCGGACTATTTTGAGCAGGCATCTTCTGCAATCTCGGAAATGGTGCGCCAGGCTGGGGCTCCTCTCTTTGACAATGCGCTGCCCGATGACCAGATGATGAGACGCGGTGTGATCGTGAGACATATGGTGATGCCTGGGCATGTCAGGGATTCCATGAAAGTGATAAAATATTTGTATGATACCTACAAAGATGACATCTATATAAGCATAATGAATCAGTACACGCCGCCCGCGGCAATGGCGGATCATCCCGAGATCAACAGGCGGGTGACGCGCAGGGAATATGAAAAAGTGATCGACTATGCGATCGCGCTCGGAGTGGAAAATGCATTTGTGCAGGAAGGTGATACCGCAAGAGAAAGTTTTATCCCTGATTTTGACGAGGATATGTATTTGAAGGAGGTTAGTGTGAAATCAAAGATTTCACCATCCTGATTTGTACGCCTGCTGAAGCAGGCAGATGGGAGTTATGATGTATCAGAATTATATATTTGACCTGTACGGCACATTGATCGATATCCGCACGGATGAGTACAGTAAGAATTTTTTTAAGAAATATGCCAAATGGCTTAGAAAGCAGGGATTTCATTTTGAGTGGAAGCTTTTTTACAGATTGTATACATCGATCGAGAGGGAACATAGGGAGAGCGCTGCCAGGGCAGGCAGATATCAGAAACCTGAGATCCGGAGCGAAGATGTGTTTCGGGAAGTGTTCGGGGCAATTGGCTATGAGATCTCTGACGGACAGGCAGCGTATCTCTGCGAGGGCTTCCGCCGGATCTCACTGATCTACCTGCGCCTGTTTCCAGACACGTTTGCATGTCTGGAAGGCTTGAGAAAAGCCGGAAAGAAGATCTACCTGCTATCCAATGCACAGAGAAGCTTTACATGGCAGGAACTGGAACTGACGGGGCTGATCCCCTGTTTTGACGGCATATTGATTTCCTCGGACGAGGGCTGTATGAAGCCTGATCCGAAGTTTTATGATATCTGCTGTGAGCGGTATCAGCTTGACAAGGCGCAGTCTGTCATGATCGGCAACGAACTGAAATCTGATATGGCAGGTGCGAAGGCAGCAGGGATGGATGGCTTTTACATTAATCGTTATCCGGTCTTTCATGAGGAGAAAGATCCGGCGTATCGCTATGTGTCAGTAAATGGATCTCTTCTCGAGGTACTCACACAGACAGGTGTCGGGCTGCAGCAATAGTTAGGGGGCTTTCATATGTTGTCGAGGGAGGATTTTTTATCGCTCAATTTTGTGAAAAAAGAGGATTTCACCGGCAGTCATCAGGGAATGCGTTTTATGCTGCACCAGGAGACCGTAGAGGAGGAGAAAAAGCTAAAGGTATATCTTTGGAGCGAACCGTTTGGATTTGAGGCGACACCGGACGAAGAGAAGATCTCAGAGCTCTTTGATTTCAGTGAGGAGGGGCTTGGTCAGGCGATCAGCTGGATGAATGAGAACTACGAAAAGATAAGATCTAAAAAACAACCCACATGACAGTATGGGTTGTTTTTATTTGATACTATTTCATTTTCTATATTCACGCCTAAGCCAACTGGTTTACGATCTTGGATAAACGAGAAACTTTTCTGGAAGCATAATTCTTGTGGTATACGCCCTTTGTTGTAGCTTTATCAATGACGCTTGTCGCATTTAATAAAGCAGCCGCCGCCGCCTCCTTGTCGTTCGCTTCTACAGCTGTGTAAACCTTCTTGATCGCTGTCTTTACGCCAGACTTAATAGCTTTATTGCGATCAGCCTTTGTTTTGTTGACCAAAATTCTCTTCTTAGCAGATTTGATGTTTGCCATGCTTGTCACCTCCCATTTTCCCGATAGTTTCATTTATGGTAACTGTTTTGCATACCCGCAGTTACAAGTTATGTTTTATGAAAGTCGGACACGGACGAACTAATAAAACATACTTATATATTGTAATTTATGGAATCTCATATGTCAATA
>CAJUQU010000143.1 GCA_910588595.1 uncultured Lachnospiraceae bacterium
CTCGTAAAAATGCCGTGTCTATTAGTTTCAATTATTCTTCGTGAAACAACCCTGGGAAAAGACTTCCCTGCCCGATTGCACATGAAAAAAACATACAAAAATGAGTGGCGCATTCTGCACTTTTGTGGTAAAAACTTGTAAAAAACAAGAAAATGTGACAGAATCGTTGCATCGATTAGAAAAATCATGTAATATCAATGATATATACGCACTTTTTCCCGTACTAAACATCTATAAAATATTGTGAAGTTATTGGATTATTAGTTCTAAACACTGCATGATTGGTTAGAATGATAGCAAGGGAGGATTTTTGATTATGAGATATATCGGTTCGGGACTAGAGAGAAAATATTATCCACCGACAGATGAGGTAGCCGGTTTTCCTGTCCGGCCCGGAAAATTTTTGGAAAATGGTGCGATCAGGGTAGATGAAGGAGTGAATTTTACGATTCATTCCAACGGTGCGAAATCCTGCAGCCTGTGCCTGTTTCATGTAGGTGAGCATGAACCCTATGCAGTTTTGCCGTTTCCAGAATCCTGCCGTATGGGTGGAACATACTCCATGGTGGTATACGGGCTGAAACCGAGAGAATTTGAGTATGCGTATCAGTTTGATGGGGAGTACAATGCCAGCAAGGGGCTCTTGTTTGACAAGACAAAATATATTCTCGATCCCTATGCGAAGTCTGTTGCGGGTCAGGAGATCTGGGGTAAGGAGAAGCCTGTCTCAGAACGTATGTACAAGGCAAGGGTAGTGGACGGCGGATATGATTGGGGGAATTTTAAGAATACCAGTCTAGAGCCCAAGGACATGATCATATATGAAATGCATGTGCGCGGATTTACACAGGATAGGTCTTCGGGTGTACAGCACAGGGGAACGTATGCAGGTATCAAGGAGAAGATCCCGTATCTGCTGGAGCTTGGCGTCAATGCCGTGGAGCTCATGCCGGTCTTCGAGTTTGACGAGGCGGAAGATGTACGAATTGTCGATGGAGAGAAACTGTTAAACTATTGGGGATATAGTCCGGTATGTTTTTTTTCTCCCAACATTGCCTATGCTGCCGATACGCGGCCTGGGAAGGCGGCAAACGAGTTCAGGAGTTTGATCCATGAACTGAATGCCAATGGGATCGAAGTGATCCTCGACGTTGTGTTCAACCACACGGCGGAGGGGAATGAGATGGGGCCATGCTTTTCATTCAAAGGAATCGATAACAACATTTATTATATGCTAACGCCCGATGGAAAATATTACAATTTCAGCGGGTGCGGCAATGTCATGAACTGTAATCACCCGATCGTGCAGCAGTTTATCCTGGAGTGTCTGCGCTACTGGGTCGTATCTTACAGGGTGGACGGTTTCCGCTTTGACCTTGCTTCTATTATGGGACGGAACGAGGACGGTTCTCCCATGAGCAAGCCGCCTCTCCTGCAGAGTCTTGCGTTTGATCCGGTGCTCGGAAATGTAAAGCTGATCGCCGAGGCGTGGGATGCCGGCGGACTTTACCAGGTGGGGAGCTTTCCGTCGTGGAACCGCTGGGCAGAGTGGAATGGGAGATACCGCGATGACATGCGCTGTTTCCTAAAGGGCGATTACGGTATGGCACAGGCGGCGATCAACCGCATCACAGGTTCCCTTGATCTGTATGGGAAGGAGAACCGCGGGGAGAATGCCACGGTCAATTTCCTGAACTGTCACGATGGCTTTACACTCTATGACATGTACGCATATAATTATAAGCATAATGAGAAGAACGGCTGGGGTAACACGGACGGGGCCAACGACAACAACAGCTGGAACTGTGGTGTGGAGGGTGAAACAGACGATCCGGAGGTTCTGGCGTTGAGAAAACGTCTGCGCAAAAATGCGTTTGCGATATTGATGTGCAGCCGCGGCTCTGCGATGTTCCTGGCAGGAGATGAGTTCTGCAACACGCAGTTTGGCAACAACAACGCATACTGTCAGGACAATATCGTTTCGTGGCTTGACTGGAACCGCAAGGACAAGTACGGAGAGATGTTCGAATTCTGCAAGTTTATGATCAGGCTGCGCAAGAAGCACCCCATACTGCGGGGGCGTTCCGGTCCAAGCGGATGCGGTTTCCCAGAGGTTTCCGTACACAATAAGACGGCTTGGAACAGCAACTGCGGTCCGGACACGCGCACGATCGGCATTATGTTTGCAGGGCGTACTGAGGGGAATCGCGAAGATGATATTATTTACATCGGTGTCAATGCGTTCTGGGAGAAGGAGGCAGTGCAGCTTCCAAAGCTTCCGCTGGGCAGAAAGTGGCGCATCATCATGAATACGGAGTTTGACCACACGCCGGACACGGATTATCACAAGTTGACAAAATGGACAGAAAGCGATACGATTGTCATGTATCCGAGATCAGTTGTGATCGCCATTGTTGATAAATCTTGATGAATTGCAGCTTTAACAGAGCATGGTCACTAAGAAAACATGGCGGCAGAAATGTATCGGGGTATGCAGTATGGCTTCGAGTCATGAATATTAAGGTTTTGAATTGTAACAATGCAGGCGGAAAGGTGGAGAAATATGGCAAATGTGCTGTTGGTAGATGATGCGGCTTTTATGAGGATGACGATCAGAAAGATGATCGAGGAGGATGGATATACGATCGTAGGCGAAGCGGGAAATGGCGTGGAGGCTGTGCAGAAGTATATGGATATCCGGCCGGACGTGGTGATGCTTGACATTACCATGCCGGAGATGAATGGAGTCGATGCGCTCAAACGCATCAAGGAGTTTGATCCAAATGCGAAGGTCATCATGTGTTCGGCGATGGGGCAGCAGGTGATGGTAGCGCAGGCTATACAGTGCGGGGCGAAAGATTTTATCGTGAAACCATTTCAGAAAGACAGGATCATAGCTGCGCTCAAGAGAGTTTTAGGATAAAAAAATAAAAAATGGAAAAAATTAAAAATAACGGTAGACAAACCGTTATTTTTATTGTATGATTAAGAAAACGTTTTCTGGAAAACGTTTTCTTAATCGGATACGGGAAAATTTGTGGAAAGTCTTATCGGTTTTTGATAACAACAGCGTGCGTAGAGAAGAAGGTGATGTATGAGTTGGTTTCGATAAGGGACGTTGCAAGGGAAGCAGGTGTGGCAATTTCGACAGTCTCAAAGGTGTTGAATCACTATCCCAACGTCAGTGAGCAGACGAGGGGAAAAGTAAATGCGGCGATCGCGGAACTTGGCTTTGTGCCCAATACGATCGCCTCAGCATTGTCTTCCAAGAAAACAGGAAGGACTGCACTGGTGCTCGATGTGAACAGGCATGCGCAGACAGTGGACGAGATTCCGATGCGGTATATTATCGGGGCGATCAACAGGGCAAAGGAAATGGGTACAGATATCATTACAGTTTTTTTTGCGATGATCGCCGAGATGGATGTGGATGAGATGACACGCTATTTTCAGTCACAGAGTATAGAAGGACTGATCATATGCGGGCTTTCCAAAGATGACATCATGTTGAGAAGACTTGTAGAAGGTGGAAAATTCAAGTGCGTGCTGATCGATGCGCCTGGAGTCAGTGAATGTACGTCGAGTATTCATATTGATAACGAAAAGGCGCAGTTTGAAGTCGCAAAAAAATTTTTGGAGGGGAAATCATACAAAAAGATTTTGTATTTGTCCGGAAAGAAAAACGCATATGTGTCCGAGGAACGTCTGGTCGGAATGAGCAGACTGGCGGATGAGCTTGGTCTGGATGTGTTGGTCAGAAACGGAAATTTCAGCGAGCTCGAGGCGAGAAAACTGACGATGCAGTACGCAAGGAGCAAGGACGCGATCGTCTGCGCGTCGGACCTGATGGCGATCGGAGCGATGAAGGCGCTGATCGATATGGATATCTACAGACCAGTGTGCGGGTTTGACGGGGTGAGCCTGATGGGATATGCGGGGAAGCAGATGCACACGGTGAAACAGGATTTCCAGAAGATCGCAGCCAGTGCGGTGGAGGAGCTTTCACGCCTGATGGCGGGTGGAAGCGGACAGGATATCGTGGTAGCGCACAGATTGATCCGCATCAAGTATCTCGATGTGATATCATAGCTATTTAACGAAAATCTGTCAGCGATAAGGAACTGTTCCTAAGAACAGAATGAATAAATTGAAAAGGGAAAGTAACTTAAAATAATTCATAACATAATGCTGCATGCTGCAGCGGAAAAGGAGAAAAACGATGAATGTAAAAGCGAATTTAGAAGAAGCGGCACAGAAGATGTATGGCAGGGCGATCAAGGAGTTAGATGACAGGCAGCTCTATTTCGCGATCCTCAACATGACAAAGGATATGATGAACGGCAAGGGTGTGATCAAGGGGAGTAAGAAGATCTACTATATTTCGGCAGAGTTCCTGATCGGAAAGCTTCTGTCCAACAACCTGATCAACCTTGGCATCTATGAGGAGCTCGATGCAGTGCTCAGGGAGGAAGGGAAAGAGCTTTGCCGTATCGAGGAGGTTGAGCCGGAACCATCCCTCGGCAACGGAGGTCTTGGAAGACTTGCAGCATGTTTCCTTGATTCCATCGCGAGCCTTGGACTTCCGGGAGACGGTATCGGTCTAAATTATCATTTTGGATTATTCAAACAAGTGTTTAAGGATAGACAGCAGACCGCTGAGAAAAATGACTGGATCGAAGAACAGTCATGGCTGACCAAGACAGACATCTCTTTCCCTGTATACTTTGGAAAGAGGAAAGTGATGTCCAGACTGTATGATATCGATGTGATCGGATATGAGCAGGGCATGAACAAGCTCCATCTGTTTGACATCGAGACGATCGATGAGAGTATTGTAAAGGACGGCATTGATTTTGACAAGGCTGATATTGACAAGAACCTTACACTATTTTTATATCCCGATGACTCCGACGAGGCAGGACAGCAGCTCCGCATCTATCAGCAGTATTTCATGGTTTGCAACGGTGCGCAGCTGATCCTGAAAGAGATGAAGGACAATGGCTATGATCTCCACAGGCTGTACGACCATGTTGTGATCCAGATCAACGATACACACCCGACGATGGTCATTCCCGAGTTGATCAGGATCCTCACGGAAGAAGAGGGATTTGACATGGACGAGGCGATCGACGTGGTGAGCAGAACCTGTGCGTACACGAATCACACGATCCTTGCAGAAGCGCTTGAAAAATGGCCTGTGAAGTATCTGCAGAAGGTTGTTCCGCAGCTGATGCCGATCATCTGGGAATTAGACAAGAGAGCATCCATTAAATATAAAGATCCCAGTGTGCAGATCATCGATGACAACATGCGTGTGCATATGGCGCATATCGATATCCACTATGGATTCTCTGTAAACGGTGTCGCAGCGATCCACACAGAGATCTTGAAAGATACAGAGCTCAACAACTTCTACAAGATCTATCCTGAGAAGTTCAACAACAAGACAAACGGCATCACTTTCAGAAGATGGCTTCTGTCCTGCAACAGGGAGCTTGCGGCGTGCATCACCAAGACGATCGGAGCAGGATACAAGAAGGATGCTGCAGAGCTCGAGAAGCTGATGGAACATCTAGACGACACAGCGCTCTTAAAGGAGATTAGGGCGATCAAGAAGACCAAGAAGGAAGAGCTTGTCTCATACCTCAAAGAGAACGAGGGACAGGAGATCAATCCGGAGTCGATCTTTGACATCCAGGTGAAGAGGCTTCACGAGTACAAGCGCCAGCAGATGAATGCGCTATATATCATCCACAAGTATTTGGAGATCAAGGGCGGCAAAAAGCCTGCCACACCGATCACTTTTATCTTCGGAGCAAAAGCAGCGCCGGCATATATCATCGCGCAGGATATCATCCACCTGCTGCTGTGCCTGCAGGAGATCGTGAACAATGATCCCGATGTGAAGGATCACATGAAGGTGGTGATGGTAGAGAACTACAATGTAAGCTACGCCGAGAAACTCATACCAGCATGTGATATCTCAGAGCAGATCTCACTGGCATCGAAGGAGGCGAGCGGCACAGGCAACATGAAATTCATGCTCAACGGCGCCGTGACACTTGGTACGAGCGACGGTGCGAACGTGGAGATCCATGAGCTCGTGGGTGATGATAACATCTATATCTTTGGCGAGAAGTCCGAACGGGTGATCGGGCATTACGCAAAGGCGGACTATGTGTCTAAGAGCTTTTACGACAAGAGCAGTGTGATCAAGGAGGCAGTGGACTTCATCACGAGCAGCGAGGTGGTGAAAGTAGGCAGTGAGGAGCGCCTCAACAGACTCAAGAATGAACTTATCAATAAAGACTGGTTCATGACGCTTCTGGATCTCGAAGACTATATCGCGACAAAAGATAAGATGTTTGAGGACTACAGGGACGAGGCAAAGTGGGAGAAGATGATGCTTGTGAATATTGCAAAGGCAGGTTTCTTCTCATCTGACAGGACGATCGCCGAGTACAACCGGGATATCTGGAAGCTGAACTAATTATGCTGCAAAGTGGGGAATCCTGAAAGAATATCGTTTTGGTAGTGTGCGATTTGCCACCCATTCAGAGAAATTGATACAAAACTAGTGCTCCATCCAGACAGAAATTAGATTTGTGGGCTACATGATTCGTGCCAGGCAAAATTTCGACGGCGATGCGGTCATCGTCTAGAAATTTTAACGACGCAATGGTGCGAAACAGGCGGTTCACGATTCTGATTTCTGACCGGATGGAGCACTAGAGCGTGTTTGAAAAATGCTTTCCGTCAGATGTACGTCACAGTTTGTGGGAGATTAAATCATCTTACAGATGATGTGCCAAATGAAGGAGGCGTAGGGGGCAAGTCATTCTCCTACTCAATTAAAACACTTTACAGGAGTCTTTCTTGCTTTTGATATAGGTGTTGAGTATGGTAGCCTACTCTCCTGTTCTCTGGCAGAGTCTCGCATTGTTCCCAGGTAATTTTTTCAGACTGTGATTGTAATGCTGGTGGCATATACAGTTTCGCTCTGATTATTGTTTGCGGGTATATGGATTGCATTCATGTATTATCATTATGTAAAGGACTGTCGGTACTGCCACATTTCAGTATAGTATTCTTCGGTGTGACCTGGCAGCAGATAGGCTGCACAGGCATATGCATACTCGAAAAAGCAGTAATTGCTCTGCGATATGCGGCTTTGCACGAGATTGAATAGTTTTTCTGCCCATTGTGTGTATGCGGCGTCCTGTGAGGCAAGCCATGCGGCGAGTGTAAATGCAGGGATGATCGGCCAGTCGAGCTGTCCCTTGCAGATTTTGTCGATCTCATGGAGCGATATGTGTGACAGAATGCAGACTGCTGCAAACTGTACGCGCAGCAGCCAATCCTCGGCAAAGATCTGAGTGCTGTTTCCTTGAGCCGGAGGATAGACCATCACACCATACAGTTCATGGTACTGATCACTGGAAAGTTTTGCCGCATATTCTCTGGCAGCCTCGTACCATACTCCCAGAGAATAGTCTGTTGCAGCCAGTTCCCCGACAAGGCTGCTCACATAATCAGAGGGTCTGTCGACAGCGGCAGTCGGGGTGTTGAAGTCAGGATATTTCCATAAAACGATCCCCTCGTCGTCCAGCGTTTCGTCGAGTGGCGGGGTCTGTGCCATGCTGGCAGTCACAGTGAACGTGCAGGGATGTCCGCAGATCTGTTCGATTGCAAGGCGTGCCGCATTGATGCTGCTTGCCGATTCCTGGCAGGTTATGGAACAGCGGGCAATCCCGGATGTGTTGTTGCTTTTACGCATGCTGCGCACAGCGTTGATAATGCTCTCGGAGCTGGAGTCGAGATAGTCGACATTGGGTGTCAAACGCTCAAAGGCTGCCATCTGGCAAAGCTCTTGTGCGCGCTCGTTATGGATATCCGCGGCAGCACACACGACGAGCCGTTCCAGCTCATAGGAATTGCCGTCCGCCATAAAGCAGCAGAAGATCCATGAGGGCTCCGCCCAGCTGCAGTCATTGTAGTCTCCGGCTTCCAGGACTTTATGATAGCATTCGCCTGCTTTCTCCCAGCGCCTCTGTTTAAAATAGTAATCTCCCAGATCATTGTAGGCAGCGGCATTGCCTGGATCAGACGCCAGACCCAGGGCAATATATTTCTCTGCTTCCTCCTCTTTTTCGAGGTCAAGATAGGTCAATCCGGCAAAAGTGTATCTTGATGTTGTGCCTCCCTGGGCAAGTCCCCTCAGGATCACTTCAAGGGCTTTTTCTGGTTCATGCTGATGGCGGAACAGATTGCATTCCGCCACATACCGGTCTGAAGTCTCATGTCTGTCCGCGCATGTGGTGATACTGTCAAATGTATTGTGGCAGAGTGACCACAAATGCGCCTGCAGGGATTCCTCGCAGCGGTCGATCGTGAACAGAATGGCTGCGATAAAGGCACAGACGGCTTCCTCGCCGGCTTTGGCTACAAGGTTTGGGTCTCCGAGCCATATGGACAGGGGTTCGGTGCTGTCCTCCTCCCCGTTCCATAGACAGGAGGCATAATAGTGGAGCGCTTCCTGCACATTTCCGGTCTGATATAGCTGTTCGGCTTTTTTTACAATATTTGATTTCATATGTTTGATGCCTCCTGTCTTAATTGGGGTACAGACTATTGTGGATATTGATCGCCCATGACAGATCATACAGATGGAACAGTCCGTCATCGTCTGTCAGTTCTTTGTCCTTTAAAATATTCATGCAGATCTGATAGGCAGTGTCGTTGATCCCGCGGGGAATGATCTCACCGTTCGTGAGATAGATGTAAAACTGATAGACATCCTCTGTATAAGCAGCCTGCATATCTTCCTGTGTCGACATGTACATCGTATCTTCCATCTGTTCTGCGCCATCTGGGTGCAGCAGATCCATAAAGAAACCGTTCCATACCTCAAAACCTTTTGACTGCAGGCCTCCGATAATGATGGGTTTTAGGAGTTGTATGGCTCTGTCATTCAGACCATGCTGATGAATGCGCATCTGTTCTGCCAATGCATAGAAATTGCCGACTGCCCTGTGCTCCATCCCGTCGAGGGCAAGTCTGTCCACATAGCGGTTCATATATGGAAGGATCGCCTCGGGTGTCTGGTTTTCGATGCCTGGCACCAATACAGCAGCAATACCAAATTCCCTGTCAATATAACGGCTGGGATAAGAAATATCTGCGCGGGTCTGGCAATGGGGACAGACCGGGTGAAAGACCGCGTTATCGTCTAAGATCTGCCTGCCTTCGGGCCATAGAAGCGTGTCGATGCAGTTGATCCGCTGCACAGCGAACACCTGGCTGCAGTTTTGGCACTGCACAGTTGTCTGTGCTGCTGCCCATGGATTTGGAGTCATGTGAAGTTTATTCAATAGATACACCTCCCGGATTGAAAGTGTGCTCTCGGAAACTCGAACCCCTTGTTCTATAAGGCTTCAAAAATTTCCGAAATCACATTTTCACCTCTATTTTTTACCTTCATTTTGTAACATTTCCGCTTTTAAATAACTTCCTGCTCTCTAAAAATAATTCTTATTTTTTCAAAAAACA
>CAJUQU010000144.1:0-1812 GCA_910588595.1 uncultured Lachnospiraceae bacterium
AGCCTTATTGCAACCCTCATCCATCGTAAAACGCTCTCTGTCCCAGTCACACGACGAACCGAGCTTCTTGAGCTGACCGATAATACGCCCGCCATACTCCCTTTTCCAGTCCCATGCCCGCTCGAGAAACTTTTCACGTCCGAGATCATGCTTGTCAATGCCTTCTTCTTTTAATTTTTCGATGATCTTAACCTCTGTCGCGATGCTGGCGTGGTCTGTTCCGGGCTGCCAGAGCGCATTGTACCCCTGCATTCTCTTAAAGCGGATCAAAATATCCTGCATCGTATTGTCCAATGCATGTCCCATGTGAAGCTGTCCTGTAATATTGGGGGGCGGGATCACGATCGTGAACGGTTTCCTATTCCGATCAACCTCCGCATGAAAATATTTTTTATCAAGCCATTTTTGATAAATCCTGTCCTCCAGCCCATGTGGATCATAGGTCTTTGCCAACTGTCTGCCCATACTGTTCTCCTTCCTAATAAATTAATATACGGAGCAGGGAAGATTTTCCCCACTCGCCGCGCGACCCTTGCGCCGCCTTAGCAGCTTACTTTCTGTGCAAGGGTCTGCGCATAAAAAAAGCCTTTACTGTAAACTCCACAGCAAAGGGCGAATAAACGCAGCACTACCTTTTACAAGAGTATTTATATTTTATAATAGTATTAAATCTCTTATCAAATGTCAAGAAAATTTATTTAATTTTAATATATAATCTTGCGTTCAGACATGTTATAATATCGTCAGGCATTATGTTCATGCGAATGGGCCTAACTACTACAAACTACTATACAGAATCCCCACGCAGATGTTGATCCGTTTTCATGCGTGAGGATACACTGTCAACAAGGAGGAATCCCCGAGTGGATAACACAATTTCTGTTCAAAAAATATTGAAAAAAGTCATCATATATACCTCAGCCGCAACGATTTTCACTGGCACACCAGCAATGACGGTATCCGCCGCTGAAACAATTTTCCAGTCGGAAAGCCCCTCTGTCCCCACAGAGACACCCGGCAGCAGCTCCGCTGACACAGTCGTACCACCCGCTCAGACCAACACGCAAACTCCTGTGGAGTCCACACCTGTCCCACCGGAGGCACCATCAGACACCGTTACCATCACACCATTACCCAATCCCGCAGATCAGGGCACTTTTGATGTGACTCCCATGCAGAGCACGGTTTATGCTGCATCCCAGAAAGGATTGAATGTCCGCAGCGGTCCGTCCACCAGCCACAGCAAGCTTGGAACCCTGAAATATGGACAGGAGATCACTGTTACTGGCAAAACCTCCGACAATTGGTATCAGGTTCAATATTCTGGCAGTGTCGGTTACGTAAATGCAGACTTTGTTTCCGATACCCCTCCAGTCAGTACACAGACTCCCGATGTTCAGGTCCCGGCTGCCGAAAACCCTGTCCCTGATAATCCTGGCACAGAACCAGAACCGGTTCCTCCCGTCGAGGAACCCGACACCGAAACTGACAGCGAGGCTCAGACGGATGACGACTCGTCCGAGGAAGGCTACACTGCCGTGGCCTCACACCTGATCGGCACCCCCGTTTATATCGTGCTGGCAGCTGCCATCGCAGGTGTCCTCGCCCTAATAGGATACTCTGTGTACAGCCTCTTCAAAAAGGACAATGATTCGTCCGATGATTACTGCGAAGATGATTACTATGAGGACGAACCGTTCTCCGATGAGGAATTTTTTGAGGATGAACCGTATTCTGACGAGGAATTTTCTGAAAATAGTGAGCAACTCTCCGATGAGGAATTTTCTGACGATAATGAACAGTTCTCTGATG
>CAJUQU010000144.1:1912-6552 GCA_910588595.1 uncultured Lachnospiraceae bacterium
AAGAATATTTTGAAGACAACGACCGGTTTTCCGACGAAGAATATTTTGAAGACAACGACCGGTTTTCCGACGAAGAATATTTTGAAGACAATGACCAGTTTTCTGACAAAGAATATTTTGAAGACAATGACCGGTTCTCCGACGAGGAATATTTTGAAGACAGTGAGCAGTTCTCCGACGAAGAATATTTTGAAGACAATGACCGGTTTTCTGACGAGGTGGATTCTGAAGATAACAACAGACGCCGATAAAATGTTTTGTGCATGGAATTTTCTAGATATTATGTGTTAGAGTGTGTTTAATAGAGCAGGGGAAAATGCTCATTCCCCTGCTCCACTTTTTTAAAAACCAATCTTATTGTTTGATTTCGTTCTCAACATCTTTACGCTTCCCTCAATGTCTCCAAGTTCTTTCAATACCTCATCTGCAGTCTCCACCTGAGCAGAATTGATACAGAATACAATCCTGACTTTTCCCCCACCAAATATTTTTGACCAAAAGCTGGGTTTCTCCCACCTAAGAAAATAAGAAACCCGAGCCTTCATAAACGCCTTCTCCAATATTGTCTTTACTTTCTGCTCCGTAACGGAACAGAAATCGATCTCGTTGTTTACTTTTACTTTACTATACTCATTTTCCAAAACTGAAACGCCTTCTTTCGTCAGGAACCATCTCAACTTTTACAGTTCCTTATTTTCTTAATAATATGTCTTTCCCTCTTCGATCATCACTGTCTTGCCATCTTTTACTTCCACAATTGTAACTGCGCAGTTTTTATGCACGCCGCCTTTCCAGAAATCTTCGATCCCAACATTGTTGATGCAGGACAACAATCCCCTCAGTGCAGCGCCGTGTGTAGACACTAATATTGTATCATTTTCCATACTCTTATTATGCACAATTCCATGTAAAAAATCAGCGGTTCTTTCCTTTAATTCTCCGATCCCCTCCGCCCCTCTAGGCGGTTTGTACGCCTCCGGTTTGTCAAAGAAATTCATAAACTCCGGATCCGGAATATTATAGTTCTCCTTTCCGCAGCAAAGCCCTTCGTACTCTCCGAAGCTGATCTCGATTATTCTGGGCTCTATCGTCACGGGTATGTCCCGTTCTCCCTTTATGATCATCGCGGTCTCATAAGCTCTCTTCAACGGACTCGTGTATATTCTTGTAAAGGGGACATCCCTTAACGCCTCCGACGTGACGCGGGCAAGCCTGCGCCCCTCTTCATTTAGCGGAATATCCGACCGTCCCTGAAAACGTCTCTTTACATTCCATTCAGTCTCTCCATGACGTATGATATAAAGTTTCATTTCTTCCTCCGAAATAGTGATTTTGAGGACACATTCTGTGGTTTAACACGCTGCAAAGGAACTGCTAATAAAAATCTCTTAACTATGACTTGCCTATATCCCCTCTGACTTCAAACAACAATTTTTATCTTGTGCGCCTTTGTCGTTTGAAATATTTGACTTTTTTATTTCCTGTATTAATAACTATAATATATTTTCTTTAAAAATACAAGAGACGATTGCAGTCGATCAGAAATTAGAAAAGGCGAAAAGATTTTTCTGACAAAATCTTTTCGCCTTTTCATGTACTGTAAAACTTGATCCTCTCTTCGATAACACAGTTCAAAATCTGTTATATGTCAACAATGTATACAATTTTTACTACCTTAGCTGACCATTTCAAAAATCAGCACACGATCACTTCAAAATGCAGACAGACTGTGCTGGCATTGCCAAAATACCGTCCACAAGCTCTATGATCTCCCCATTCAAGGTCAGATAACCGCGAATCGCCATCTCCGCCAGCGGCGTATCTGCCAACGTGACCGAGAGCATCTCATCCGAGGTATTATACACGATACCGATCACACTGTCCCCATATGTCTTTGTGATCGCCGCCTGGTGTCCTTCTGTCAATGCCTCCACGATTTCAATCTTCCCCCTCGCGATTTCGGGATTCTCGTTTCGCAATCGCACAGCTCTCTTATAATAATTTAATATCGAATAAGCATCGTTTAACTGTTGCTCAACTCCTGCAAAGGCAAATACAATATCTTTGTCTGCGTCCAGAGGTCCTCTGGTCATTCCTGTCGTATCCGTGTCTGACCATACCATGGGAAGTCTCTTGTTTTCGTCTTTTTTACCGGAGCTCGACATGCCGATCTCCTCACCATAGTACACAAACGGACTGCCGTTCATCGTCATCAGCAGACCACAAGCCATCTTCATATCATTTGCGTCCTTCATCAGCGCATTGGCGACGCGCCCCATATCATGGTTTGCAATGAACGGCGCATCAATAAAATCAGGGTTTTCAGCCGCATAATCCGTCTGATATCCCACCATGCTCCCCACAAAGCTCGCCGCCTTATAATTGCCTCTCGCTGCCTTGATCAGCTTACCCTCCGCGTCCGCAGCGTCGAAATTAAACATGCTCGGTGTCCCGCTCGCATAGTAATCTGCGATCGCAGAACTGCTCGCCCAAACTTCCGATACCATGTAGAAATCAGGATTCAAGCCCTTGCAAAAGCTATACAGCCAATTTAAAGCCTCCGTATTAAAAGTGATGTCATTCTCCTCAAAATGCATGGCAGCATCCATTCTAAATCCATCGATCCCCATATTGATCCAGAAACGAGATATATCTTCAAGCTCCGTCCTGAGCGCTTCGCTCGCCAGATTCAGGTCTGGCATCTCAGACCAGAATACACCTTCATAATACCATCCGCTCCCTCCAACCTGATAATAGTCTGAGTTAACCTGCTCCTTTGCAAAATGATAGTAATCCACATACGGACACTCTGCCACATCTGGGTCCTGTCCCTCCGGCAGTGCTTTCAGATAATCGCAGGCATCCACAAACCACTGATTCTCCGATGACGAATGATTGATAACAAAATCAATTATGATATTGATATCCCTCTTATGGCATTCCTCCACCAGTTTCTGGAAATCCTCCATCGTGCCGTATTCCTTGTCAATAGAACAGTAATCAACAACATCGTACTTGTGATACGTTGGAGACTGCATGATCGGCATCAGCCATACTCCGTTAAACCCCATATCCTTGATATAGTCAAGTTTCTGGGTGACACCGTTCAGATCCCCGATCCCGTCCCCATCCGAATCATAGAATGAGTAAACAAAGATCTCGTAGTAATTTCTGTAATTGTCGTCAATGACATTTAATTCCTGCTCATACTCATATACGATGGCATCGCCCCCTGGACCATTCTTCCCGTCACTGAGATCTGTGGCTTCTGCATCCTCATCTCCATCCCCTGAAACATTGTCCGTCTCACTGACGACATCCTGCGCCACATTCGACGTCCCCGGCTCCTGCTGACCTGATTTTTGTGCATCACCACATGCACAGAGCTGCATTGCCATCACAGCTGCCATCACAGTTCCAAACACACATTTCTCAAACCTTTTTCGCATATCATATACCTCTTCATTTATCATTTTGCCACGCACTGTCTTATTGTTAAATTTCCGGTCAATATTACACTGCCATTGAAACTTTAACTGCCGCACCATTACTCAAATGACGCTGTACTAGAACGACCCCTGCTATCACAATAGCAGGAGTCGTACAAAGTGCTTACTTATTCTCTTCATCGAGACCATACTCTTTCAGGTAACTTTCGCCCCACGATTTTCCACGGTCTTTCTGCCAGTCGATCCCACTTTTGAGTCCGATCGCGACCGTGGCTCCGACCAGAAGAACACCGACAATCAGTTGAGCGATCATAACATTTTACCTTAACCCTTTACAGCACCGCCAGTTACACCTTCTACGTAGTACTTCTGCAGGCACATGAACAGGATCGTAACAGGCACTGCAACCAGCACGCCGCCGGCACAGAATCTTGTGAAGTAACCCTGATAGTCACCTGTAAACAGCCATCTCTGCAGACCTACTGCAACGTTGTAGCTTGCGCTGTTGCCGAATGCCACATAGGAAGCAAACACGTAATCACACCATGGTCCCATGAACGCTACCAACGCCTGGTAGATGATGATCGGCTTTGCCAGAGGGATGATCATTCCAAAGAAGATCTGTGCTCTCGTAGCACCGTCGATTCTCGCCGCCTCATCCAACGCTTTCGGAAGGGTGTCGAAGAAGCCCTTGCAGATATAGTAACCCATACCGGAGCTTGCGACACTGATCAGGATCAAACCGGGAACCGCACCCTCCTGTGTCAGTCCAAACTGCTTCAACAGGAAATAGAGACAGATCATGTTCAGGAATCCCGGGAACATTCCGAGGATCAGCCAGAATCTCATCAGGAGCTCGCGCCCCTTAAAGCGCATTCTCGAAAGGACGTAGCTGGTGCAGAGCACAAATGCAGTCTGACCGATCGTAACGAAGATCGAGATGATCAGCGTATTCTTGTACCAATTCACGAAATTACTGCTCGGATCAAAGAGGAACCTGTAGGAATCCAGCGAAAATTTCTTTGGGATAATATAGTCAACCATACCGCCGCCCATCTCATTGTAAGAGCGGAAGCTCTGCAGCACCAGACACACGAACGGGAACAGCCAGATAATACTGATCAGCACCAATACAACATAAGTGATTATATTTGTAATCCTTTTCTTACTTGCCATTAAGATCGGAAGAGC
>CAJUQU010000144.1:6562-9549 GCA_910588595.1 uncultured Lachnospiraceae bacterium
ACTTGCCATTATTGGAATCCCTCCTCATCCTTTACTGATGGTAAGATGTTGTATACCATCAGCGAGATCACTGCAGTCACCACAAATACCATAATACCGATCACGGCTGCCATTCTATAGTTCGTATCATTGACCGTCAACTTGTACAGCCATGTGATCAACAGATCCGTTCGTCCCGCACCGCCAGCCAGCTCTGTACTCAGTGGAGAACCAGTGTTCAACAGATAGATCACGTTGAAGTTATTCAGATTGCCCGTAAACGATGTCAGCAGATAAGGTCCTGTCACGAAGAGCATATACGGCAGTGTGATCTTCCGGAACATCTGCCATGGATTCGCACCGTCAATGCGTGCACTCTCGTACAAGTCTTCCGGGATATTCATCAGAAGTCCCGTGGTGATCAGCATGACATATGGTATACCCACCCACACATTGATCATGATGATTGTGATCTTTGCAAGCAGGGGATCAGTCCAGAACGGAATCGCGCTGTCGATCCATCCCCACTTCATCAGATAGCCATTGATCAAACCATCCTTCGCAAACATCTTACCTACATAGAGAAGTGATACAAACTGCGGAACCGCGATCGTCATTACCAGGATCGTTCTCCACAATTTCTTGAATTTGATGCCTTTCTTGTTTATCAGAATTGCAACTGCCATACCTCCAAAATAATTGAGGAATGTTGCAAAAAATGCCCATACTAAAGTCCATCCCAAAACGGTAAAGAACGTTGAGCCAAAGCCCGAACCACCTATGGAAAGCAAATTCTTAAAGTTTTCAAATCCTACCCATGAAAAGAGATTGGTGGGCGGCTGATGCGTTGCATCATAGTTGGTAAATGCAACCATGATCATGAAGACGATCGGCACTACCACAAACATGAACACACCAAACACAGGAATCGCAAGAAGTGTCTTGTCAAAGTTATGATCCAGCAGACTGCTCAGATCCTGCTTGTTGGTCGGAAGCTTCTTCCCAGTCTCCAGCCTTAACTGGGACTCATAATTGTTTTTAATATTGATATACCAGATAATGATGAACAGCGCAGTGATAAAGAGCGTCATGACGCTGAATAACAAGATCAAAAAGCTGTTGTCACCAAACACCGTCGTCTTTCCGATTTCCACTCCGTTAAAGTAAGCGGGCTCTTCGCGGGTCGCAACGGTTCCAAGGGTTCCGAAATCCTTGATATAGCCCGCACCAAAGGACACAATGTACCAAATGTAGAGAACTTCAACGGCAAGAAATGCAATTCCGCGGGCAAACTGCTTTCTCATGAGAGAGCCAAATCCCATAATAATGAAAGAAAGCTTTGTCTTCCAGTCACCCTTTATGAATGCTGTTCCGATAAATCCAAAAGTGTTCCCTACTCCTTTAAAAAATCCGGCAATTCGATTTTCCTTCATAGTTTTCCTCCAGATTATCATGTGGTGATACACAGCAGGAGAACCCGTCCCCTGCTGTGTACTGTTTTCTGCTACTATATTTTATTTCTAAAAATATTGCATTTTATACCTGATCAAAACTGCCAGTTTCTTATTTTACAAGTGCATCCATCTTTGATGAGAATGCCTCCAGCTCTGCCATAAGCTGCTCGTCTGTGTAGCCCTTGAAGTTGCCGCCGCAAATTGTCTCGCCAAGTGCATCTGCCTCTGACCAGTACTCACCAGGATACTGTCCCTGAGGAATCGTATACTGGAGCTGCTCGCCAAGTGCTGAAAGCGCCTCGTCAGCCTGTACCGCCGGATCCTGCTGTGCCGTTACATTGGAAGGACCCCAGCCAACCTCGTTGAAACGAGCCAGCTGTGCATCTGTGTCAGACAGATATTTTGCAAGCTCCAGGCACACTACCAATTTGCCTGCCTCTGCCTGCGGCTTAACGCCCATCAGCTTAAATCCACCGAAACCGCCTAACTGGAATGTCTCCCCATCCACTGTGAATGTCGGAAGCTTTGCACATGCATAGTTGTCGCCTAAAACTTCTTTTGCAGAGGAAGAATCCCATGTACCGTCAACGATCGCTGCCCAGTTCACAGCGTCACCGACAGAAGAACCGTCCATATAAATCTTTGACTCTGACATTGTCCTGATCGCTTTCAGTGCTTTCAGACCATTCTCAGACGCATATGTATTCTTGATACCTGTAAAGTTTCCGTCCTCATCTGTGTCAAATGCCAGCTCGCAGCCTGCACCGAAGAAGAATGCTGTCTGATACCAGCTGCCTGTGTCAAAGTAGAAGTTCTTGCCTGCTGCTTCGCAGTCTGCAATGATCTTCTCCAGTGAGGAAGGATCTGTTACCACGCTCTTATCATAATAGAGGAAATATCCGTTGTCAGATGTCAGAGGGAACGCATAAACCTCGTTACCTACCTTTGCCGCTGCCGCTGCGCCTGCATCGTTGGAATTCTGTACAAATGTAGCATAATCACCGTTGATCGTAGTGAGCGCTCCCGCTGCAACGAGACGTGCCATCTGGTCCTGTGCAAACGCATAGAGATCCGGAGCTGCCTCAACGTCCGTGATCACATTGCCCGCCGCTTCGCCCTCACCCATCGGCTCGATCGATACTGTATAACCGTTCATCTCCGGATGTGCCTCGAAGAAAGAGTTGCACAGAGTCTCTGTCACACCTGTTACTGCATCAGGAACCCAGATCTTGATCGTGCCGCTGCCAAAATCCATAGCCTGGGTGTCTGCCGGCGCGCTGTTGTCAGTGGACGCCCCACTGTTGTCTGCTGATGCATTGTTGTCTGCTGATGCATTGTTATTCTCTGTTGTTGTGTTTGTGTTCGGTGTCGATGTGTCATCCTTTCCGCCACCACATGCTGTCAACACAGATGCGATCATTGTTGTCGACATTACTAATGCTAATACACGCTTTTTCATATTCTCTACCTCTCCTTATTAAATGTAGTTTGTAAAGCTTTCTAGTTAGCAACCCCCATTTCAAATGGGGGTTTACATTTTACCCCTCCGGGGAT
>CAJUQU010000145.1 GCA_910588595.1 uncultured Lachnospiraceae bacterium
CGAGATGGTTGTCAGTGACTGGAGTTCAGACGTGTGCTCTTCCGATCTGTTTTGTTTCAGTGCGTTCTCCAGCGATATCCCCGGAATATAATCCATCACTGTATAGACAGCCTCCGGAGTTTCTATAAAATCATAGACTCTTGGGAGATAGGGATGTTTTAACTTCTTCAATACATCCGCTTCCTGTCTGGACTGTATCTTGCCCCGCACCTCATCACGGATCCGCTTAACCACCACATCTGTCTGAAGTCTGAGATGACTCGCCTTATATACGACACCTCCACCCCCGGCTCCGATCTCTTCCAGAATCTGATATGTGTTTCCCAATACCATACCTGTCTCGAGCATATCTTTCCTCCACAATAAAATACAAAACAATCGAGTAGGGGAATGACCTTCTCCCCTACTCGCGCACCGGACGCCTGTCAGCTTCTGCCGGCAGGATTCCTTTGTAAACCTTACTATCTACATTATGTAAGTGATCCAGTCCAGATCCTTGTCATATATCTTATCCTCAATATCCTCTATAAGCTCCATATAATCATCTTCATCCGCTTTTCCCAGATCAAACTCCTTACCGTCAAACTTCTCCATCTTTGCTCCTTTTTTGACGGTGATATCAAGATCAGGCGACATACTGTAATAGTACATATCGATCTCACTGATCTTTAGATTGATCTCCGATCTAGAACCGGTCATTTTCCCTTTGACTGTCACTTCATCCGCCAGTGAAACAGAAAACTTGCCGCTATCATAATTGTACTCCAGATTTGCGATCTGCTGTTTATAGGAACCACTTCTCACCTCCAATGAAAACTGTTCCTTGGATCCGTCGTCACTGCCTGACAGCCTGTACCTTTCATCGTCTACTTTCAAGGTCATATTCTGCATTCTGTAATCTCCGCCTTCAAAGCGAAGCTCTGCCTCCGCATCCGCCTCAGGAATCCTTAACACAAATGCCGCAAGTTTATTTTTGTACAGATAGAAAGATAATTCAATATCTTCCATATCCTCCAGACCTTCACGTATCTCGTCAAACGCCTCCGCAGAAGCCTCTTCCCAATCTTCCAACGAACCTATAGCCATCTCTGATACAAGCGTTGTTTGGATCAGAGATGCATACTCATCGTTGATCAGCTTCTCCATCTTATCTACAATATGGATCATATTGCTGCTTGTGATAACTGCCGTGTACCCCTTGCAGTCCACATCTTTATCGTCAATCGTGAATTCTTCCTTCTCTGCGTTGACAAACGAAACGCTTTTGAGTTCGCTCGTAAATATTTTGAACACATCCGAATAGAATTTCTTCACATCTGTCTGATCCACAAGAGACTCCAACATGGTGTTGATCTGTGTGAGGGTATCCTCGTCCACCTCATCTGAAATATATCCTGTGCTGATCTTATTGTAGTCATAGACAAACACATAATTCGACAGCTGCGGCACCTGGAATTTTGCATTCTTCGAATCAATTCCAGCCATCATATCTATCTTGGAACCGCTCTGCTTTAACTGCACGGACAATTGTTTTTCCTTGCCGCCATTCCTAAACTCGCCGTCCAACTTTACACCATCCATATCACCCGAAAGTGCGATCGTATACTTGTTCTGTCCTATGATACTATATGTACTGTCAAAAACTTCCACAAAATGCGGTCTATCCTTAAAAGTATTGGCTGTCGCCATCATTACTTTGCCTGCCTTGCCCAAAAACAATCCTGATGAGACAGCTGCGATCACAAGAACTACTGCCAATACAGCTGCGACACCGCCAATAATGACCGGCATTTTGATCTTTATATTCTTTTTGCCTTTGCTATTATTTGAAGCGCCCTGAACCGGCTGGCCTGTCATCGGGTCAAATCCGCCCGTTGGCTGTACTGGTGCCGACTGCTGCGGCTGACCTAATGGTTTTCCAGTCATCGGATCAAAACCACCTGTCTCCTGAACTGGCGCTGACTGCTGCGGCTGACCGATCGGCTGGCCTGTCATCGGGTCAAATCCGCTGGTCTCCTGTACTGGTGCCGACTGCTGCGGCTGACCGATCGGCTGACCTGTCATCGGGTCAAATCCGCTGGTCTCCTGTACTGGTGCCGACTGCTGCGGCTGACCGATCGGCTGGCCTGTCATCGGGTCAAAACCACCTGTCTCAGGGGTCGGTTCTGACTGTTTTTTGATCAGTTCTCCTGTCATTGGGTCAAATTCCATATCCCCGTTATCATTGCTTTCAATTGGTTTCCCTGTCATTGGATCAAATGCCATTTTTATGTTCTCCTCTCACTTTTTATCCACTATCACAATGGCGTTCCGCATTTACTGCAAAACTTGTAGTTCCCTGCATTTTGGGCGCCACACTGAGCACAGTATTTTACCGCGTCTGTCTGCATTGTTCCCAAGATCTGTTTCTGCTCTGCCGCCAGCTGCTCGATCAGCAGCTTTTGCTGCTTGATTTCCTCGTACTTATCCTGGATCTTCTGAACGATCTCTGCAACCTCCTGCTCATAACTCTCACCTGTAAGCGTTTTTGCATAAACCAGCTCTCCCAGATTTAATTTCAATGTCTGTATTTCTTTTTCCAGCGTTGCTATGTAAGTCTTGCATTTGGATTCTTCCATAAAACCACTGGTCTTGACATTGATCGCTGTAAGCCCTTTTGAAAGTGATTCCTTTAATGTAGCCATAATATCCTCCTCATCTGTTCATTTAATATCGTTTGTATCATCAGTTTGCTGGCTTTTTGCAATCCATGATACCAACTTTCATCTCCAACTGCCCTAAAATAATGATATCCCCATGTTTCAGCTCTGCCTGACCTACGACCCTGTTTCCATTCACAAACGTTCCGTTTGTGGAGTTCAGATCCCGAACCATGACTTTATTCTCTTCCACATATATAGCACAGTGCTTTCCTGAGATCGATCTATCATAATCCAAAACTATTCTGCAATCGCTGTTACGCCCTGCTACAGTCTCCGACTCAAGCGAAACCCGAAAGTTTTTTTCAGGCATATGGACATCTGTCAGCACTATGTATCTCTCACCTGGCAATGCATCTCGCAGTTCCTGCTTTCTCTGCTCCATCAGATTTTTCGCACTGGCAAGTTCCCTGTTCTGCTTTTTCTTATAGCGCACCACTATGACCAGCGTCAGAAATGCAGCAATGACAACCGCCCATACCACAGTTACAAGGAAGATGAACTTCCTTGCTTGTGCCTTGCGCAGAGTCTCCTCATCCACAGCCGAAATATCTTCTTCTGTACTCTGCTCACTTTCTGCTGTGATACTTTCCTCGACCACTGTTTCCGGCTCGCTGGTCTCAACAACAACTGCCATCTCCTGCTGCGGCATACGCACTTCCTTGGAAACACTCTGTCCTGAGAAATTGATCTTCACACTCTTTACACTTCCGTCCATCAAATCCTCCGGCGGCGTGACCACAACCTTTACGATCTCCTGGTCTCTCCCTAATGCTTCCACAGCCGCCGCAATATCTTCTGTTGAATCCATCAGAAAATATGCTGCATTACTTTGTCTTGAAAGAGCAAAGAGATTTTCCAGTTCCGTCTCATTGCTGCCCGTTCTGCACCCGATCGTGTAGATCGGATAGGTGTCTTCTTTGATCTGCTGTTTCAGCTCATCAACTGTATACCCCAGGGATTCATCGTCAACACCGTCCGCTATGATGACAATTCTGCGGTAAACATCCCGCTTGCTGCCAAGATAATCCTCCCGCAAAAGTTCATACAGCATATCGGTGATATAAGTGTCCTGATTCTGGTAAGATACGGCAGACACAGCTGCCTTTAGCGCGCCATCGTCGCTGGTAAAGTCTGTGAGATATGTGATATCCCTGCTGAACACACCGATCGCTATCTTTTCGCCGGGTGCCTTCGTCCCCAAAAATGTCTCTAGAAATTCTGTTGTCCTGCTCCGCATTTCCTTGGGTATTGATAAGGAATTATCGATCAGTATCAAAGTCTCAAATTCTGTATCTCCTATGCGCTGACAAGTGATCTGACTGCTCGCTGAGGTTCCGATCTGTGCTGTGACATCTGTAACACTGCTTTCGACATTTCTCACATATATCGACAAGTCAGACTCATTCGTACAAACCTCCACTATGACTGCCGGATCATCTGCCCTACATATATTGACAGGTAGAAACACTATCAATATCAGCATGAGCAGCAACGATATCCGCCTCGTCTTTCTGCTTTCCCTCTCCATGTTGATTCCTCTCCCGTTCGTTGAGTGGTTGTCTTTATTCTACCACCATTCTGTCTTTTTTGTCATATTTTGACAGACCGCCTGTTTTTTGGGATGGATGACTTTTTAATCCTTTTTTTATCAAAATATGACAAAAAATACATTACCATCTTACCATTCCTTCTATGTTATGGCAAGTTTTTCTTTATAGTTTGTTTACAAAAAGTTTATTATTCTCATTTTTGTTGTATTGTCCTGATGATCTCATCAAACATCTCACAATACGTTTCTCCTGTGTAATGGATCTCATCAAGGAATGCATTGCTTCGTTCAAGGAACCAGTCATAATAATCAAAAAAAACTGCGGGAAACGAGTCCTTAATGTATGCGTTAAACGCCGTGATATCCTGATTGGACCGCGCTGGCATATCCGGATGCTGCACAACCCACTCCTTCTCATCGAGCGGCGGTACAGATACGATATACACATGGCAATCATGAAATCTTTCATCGATCCAGTTTTGATATCGGTCTTTATACTGCTCCTTGATATCTGGCATCGTCACCATACTCGTCCCATGCATACTGATGATGTTCCACTGCGAGATCTCGGTGTGTTCCGCAATGATTTCCTCTATTCGATCTGCGCCGTCTCCTGCAAGCCACTCAATAGTTCCCATGGCAGGATCAAGTCCTGTGTGCACAAGAAAGAGATTCCTGTTGAGTGCAACACCTTCCACCTGAGATCCATGTATGCTGTATCCCATTCCCTCTGTAACGACTATATGGCTGTCACCAATGATGATATAACCCTGTTCCTCCTCCTCGAAGCTCTCCGTTTCTTCGATGGGTGTGCTCTCCTCTGTGGTCTCTGTCTGGCTCTCCTGTGTCAGGGATTCTTCCTGTGACTGCTCCTCTGTAGATTCCTGCGTCTCATCCTCAGGTTTCCAGTCTCTCTGCTTCACATTGCCAAGCTGTGCCGCCAGCAGTATGATCAAAATAAACGCTGACAATATCAGCACCATCATCAATACTTTTTCCCACTTCCCATTTCGTTTCATACCCTTTCCTCCCGTTCGATTGCACAATACTTTCCCAGTATACACGATTCTAATACTGATTTCCACAAGAATTGATATATTTTGTCGAAAATTGTCCTATGAGTCCCAACTCATCAATTTATTCTTGAATCCTCGCTGCTTTTGTTATAGACTTTTTATGATCTGGTGTTTTATTTTTGATGACTCAGGAGGATGAACAATGGCAAAGATACTTGTTGTGGAGGACAATCACGACTACCAGGAATTGCTGCAGAATTTTCTCGAAAATGCCAATTATGAAGTCACAGCCGCCAGCGACGGCGTCAGGGCTGCCGAGTGCGCCGCCGCCCAGTCTTTTGACCTGATCCTGCTTGACCTGATGCTGCCCGGCATCGACGGGTTTGAGGTCTGCAAGTCCATCCGCGAGAAACATGACACTCCTGTCATAATGCTGACGGCGCTGGACAGCGAATCCTGCCAGATGCGCGGCTATGGGCTCTGCATCGACGACTATATCACCAAGCCTGTCTCCATGGCGCTGCTCCTGCAAAAGGTCGAGGCAGTGCTGCGCAGAACCATGCCGTCCACCCTGCGGCACGCGCAAAACGCACCGGATATACTGCATTTCGAGGATCTTTCCCTCGATCCCGGGACACATACGGTCCGCGTCTGTGATGCGCCTGTCGATTTCACACTGCGTGAATTCGAGATTCTGCAGGAGCTGATGCGCTCACCGGGCGCTGTCGTCACCAGAAAGACACTGGTCGAAAAGCTGTGGGGCTACGACTTTTCGATCGGCGATACGCGCATCGTGGACACACACATGAAAAATATCCGCCGGAAACTGGGCGCGGCAGACTGCATCGAGACGGTCCGCGGTGTCGGTTACAGGCTGAAAAGGAGACCTGATGGGCAAACTGATGCATAAACTGACCACAAAGACTTTTTTCCTGCTTCTCATCCTGTCGCTGACGATCATTTTGTCCGCCTACGGCTGTATCTGGCTTTTCCTCCCCTATGCGGATCAAAAGCTTGCACAGCGCAGTCTCGACCAGCGGACGCAGCAGTTTGTCTCCTGCCTGTGGACGACGGCAAGGGACGACAGCGAACCCCTCTTCACAGACTTTATCCGCCAGACCGGCGCCGAGCTTTTCCTGCTCGACAGTGACGGGGATGCGGTCAGTCCGTTTACATTTCAAAAGTATCAAAATCAGGACTGGGCAGACGGCGGGACGTTGCCAGAAGACCGCTATCCGTTTCGCTTTGCGGACTCTGACGACGAGTATGTGCTCATCACCTGCCATAACCCTTCACGTTCTGACGAGATCGCAGCCGCGGTGCGGAAAAGTATTCCCTTTGTCGCGCTGCTGATCCTCCTGCTCTCCTCCGTCAGCGCGTTTTTGTTCTCGCGCCACACCACAAAGCCGATCATCCGCATCAGCGGCATCGCGGACAGGATCGCGAATCTTGATTTCAGCTGGTACTGCCCTGATCTTCGCGGGGATGAGATCGGCGTCCTGTCACAGAGCATCAACGAGCTGTCCGACAAACTGCACAACGCGCTCGACGAGATCCGGCGCAGGAATGACCGCCTCGAGGATGAGATCCTGCTCGAGAAAGAGCGCGAGCGCCGGAGAATGCTCTTCTTTTCAGGCGTCTCCCACGAGCTCAAGACGCCGATCGCTGTCGTGATCGGACAGCTGGAAGGCATGCAGGCACAGATCGGCGTGTACAAAGACCGCGAAAAATATCTCGCGCGCAGCGCGGAGATCCTGCAGTCCCTCAACAGCTTTATCAAGGAAGTCCTGCTGGTCTCCCATGTGGATATGCAGGCAGAACCTGCGATGACCACCGTCGATCTGTCCCGTCTTCTGGCGGTTCTGACCGCTGACTATATGGACTACGCGCAGCCGCTCGCCATCCGTTTTTTTATCGATATCGAACCCGATGTCCAAACATACGGGGATGCGATGCTGCTGAAAAAAGCGCTCGGAAATGTGATCGGAAATGCAGTCACCTACTCGCCCGAACACGGCAGCGTCACCATAAGGCTCACCCGCGCTCACGGCAGTGCGACACTCACTGTGGTCAATGCAGACGCACATATCGATGAGACGGATCTGCCGCACCTCTTTGAGGCTTTTTACCGCGCAGACCGATCCGCAGCGCACGGCAGCGGGCTCGGGCTCTATATCACGAAGATGATCTTTGAGAACAATCAAGTCAGCCACTCCATCGAAAACACCGGGGACGGCGTAACGTTTACTGCCGTCTTTTTGACCGCCTGACCTTTTGCGCGATCCGCCATGATCGATCCGCAAAAAGACCTCTCAGCACAAACTAAACACAAACTCCACATAAACTCCACAAAAATACACACAATCTCCAGACAACTCCCGCAGTATTTATGATAAACTGGATCCATCACATAAATGCAAAGGAGTTGTATGGAGTTTTATGAAAATCGATGTCGACCATATCACCATGATCTATCCATCGGGCAAGAAGGCGCTGCAGGACATTTCCCTCCGCGCCGAAAGCCCAAACTTCATCGGCGTTCTCGGTCCGAACGGTGCCGGGAAAACGACGCTGATGAAGCTGTTGATCGCAGGACTTCTGCCCACCAAAGGTGAGATCCTTCTGAACGAAAAGCCCCTGCTCTCACAGGAAAAGTATCTGAAATCACAGCTCGGCTACCTGCCGCAGAGCTTTGGACTGTACGATGAATTGACAGTCTGGCAGTTTCTCGACTACATGGCAGCGCTCAAAAATATCAAGGACTCCGGAGCGATCGCCGAAGTGCTGGAACGCACAAACATGACAGGGCAGAAAAAGACACGCATACGCAGTCTTTCGGGCGGTCAGAGACAGCGCGTCGGGATCGCGCAGGCACTGCTCGGCAATCCGCAGCTGATCATACTCGACGAGCCTACTGTCGGTCTGGACCCCGAGGAGCGTGTCAAGTTCCGCAATATTTTCTCGGAGATGGCGCAGGACAAGATCGTTCTGCTCTCCACACATATCGTCGAGGATGTGCAGGCAGTCTGTAACCGTGTGCTTGTGATCCATGACGGTCTGATCCTCTTTGACGGTACGCCGTCCCGACTCATCGCGCAGACGGAGCACCATGTCGGGATCTATCACGCACAACTGGGCGATGCCGTCCCTGACGGATGCCAGATCGTCTCCAAAGTCCATACGGCTGACGGAATCCGCTCCCGCATCGTCGCAGAGCACCTGCCCCCATACGCGCAGCCCTGCGAACCGACGCTGGAAGACGCCTACCTGTACTGCATCCATCGTCCCCAAAACCGTATCGATCCACGAGAGGAGCCTGCCGCAAAATGAAACGTATTCTTTTTTCCTTTTACCGTGTTGAGCTAAAGCGTCTGCTGTCGTCCCGGAATGTGATCACAGCAGCAATCCTGTCCATGCTCTCGCTGCCTCTGGGCAATCTTCTGTATGAACACTCTTCCCGTGTCATGTCAGCCCGCTATATCATGACTCCGGTGCTGACGGGAACGACGGTCGGTGCCGTCGTGTGGGCTGTGGTCATGATCATGGAGAGTGACAGACTGCAGCGCAGCGGTGTGCATATCCTGACAGATGCCGTCGCACCGCCTGCATCTTTGTCCGCCGCAAGAACGCTTGCGCTGTTGACGATATCCATGATCGTGACTGCACTCACCGCACTGGTATATCTGCCCTACACCGCAGCCAGGATGTCCTACTTGTTCTCGCCGGGCTTTTACTTTGCCAATTTTGCGGTCTTCATGCTCCCGACCTGGTGGATCTCTATCCTGCTCGCGGATGCGCTCTACCAGATCACGCGGCGCGTAGAAGGCTCAGTCATACTCTATATCGCAATAGCTGGCGTGAGTGTCAGCGGTATCGCCTCCTCCGATTATTTCATGCGCTGGATCAATCCGTTTGTCATCACATACTCCGACGGTTTCCCGTCGATCTGGCCTCTGCGCATCGGGCTGTACACGCGCGTCATATGGATCTGCATCGCACTGGCGTTTTGGCTGATATCTATGTTGTGTGTCCGCAGATATCAGAGAGGGCTGGTCTTTTCATTCCGCAAAAACGTGCGGAAACTTTACATCCTGGCTCCTGCTGCCGTGTCTGCCGCAGCCGCGGTCTGTCTATGGCTCTTCCAGCCCTTTATCGAC
>CAJUQU010000146.1 GCA_910588595.1 uncultured Lachnospiraceae bacterium
CGACCACCGAGATCTACACTCTTTCCCTACACGACGCTCTTCCGATCTTGTCCTTACCGGAACTGCTGCCGGGATCGTCCTGATCTGCGTTACTCTCATCTGTACTGACGGCATTGGAGCTTTCTTCATCCGAAGAACTGTCGACTGCACTTCCTTCGTCCTTATCACCGTTCCCCAAGCTGCCTACATCCAGAACTATCTCATTGTGCTGTCTGTCCTGCTGCCGTTCATGTCTCTTGACCAGCCTTTTGATACCGATTCCCGCCAGGATCACACAAACGGCAAAAACAACGGCACAGGGCAGCATCAGTCTTCGCATCTGCTCCTGCCGCTTTTTCCTGCGCCGCATTTCCTTCACACGCTGACGGCGGCGGGCTTCGCGTTCTTTTTCCGCCGTTTCCGAATCATCAGCGTCATGGCTGTCTGCAATGTCTTCGCTCTCATTTTCCTTTCCAACCACCTTGCCGCCAAAATACGTTTCCGCCAGGACTGCCGCGATCTCCTCAGCACTAAGCTGTGCCACATCGCGGCTATTTTGAGCTTTATCCTGAAAGCGCTCCATGGATTTTGGGTCATCTGTGTACTGGTCTCCATTATTGTATTTATTCGGCATCGTCTACCTCGACTGCGCCGATGTCAAGCGTGTTCAGGGTGCGGCGCTTTCTCCTGTCCTCCTCAGATTTTTCCAGAATGAACTGCTTCACAGCCTTAGCGTTTTTGATGTGCTGAATCAACAGCAACGGACTTGTGACATCACCTGTATGACACACGATCGTTCCAAGCCCAAATATTCTTTCGATCAGTGAACTCTTAAGAGTAACGTCCTGCACTTTGTACATGTAGCAGTCGTTCTCCTCCCTGTTCAAAAAACCTGTGTTAACCGTAATGACATCCTCTTTGATCGTATATACCGTAAAGGTAAATGGAAGTCCAAAGAACAACCACCGTTTTCTCTCTTTAAATTCCATTGTATTTCTCCTCACACAAGGTGTAGAAGCCCAGCCTTCGCTGAACCTATACACCTTGCTCTTTTCCAGCACCGATACTTCTTGCTATTCAGACAGCTGCTGCACAGCCTGCCGCCTGTCTACTTGCGCACCAGCAGCGACTTGCCAGTCATCTCCGCCGGCTGCTGCATTCCCATCGTCTCGATCAGTGTCGGTACGATATCTGCCAGGCAGCCGCCCTCCCGCAATGTGTACGCCGGATCATAGTTCACGAGGATAAACGGAACCGGATTCGTCGTGTGCGCCGTGAACGGAGCACCTGTCTCATAGTCCACAAGCTGTTCCGCATTGCCGTGGTCCGCGCAGATGAACATGGTGCCGTTCACCTCCAGGATCGCATCAACTGCCTTTCCGACACACTCGTCAACTGCCTCGACCGCCTTGATCGCAGCCTCCTCAACGCCTGTATGTCCCACCATGTCGGGATTTGCAAAATTGATGATGATGACATCATACTTGCCGGACCGGATCGCTTCCGTGAGCTTGTCGCAGACTGTGTAAGCACTCATCTCCGGTTTCAGGTCATAGGTCGCCACCTCCTTCGGCGAAGGCACGAGCACCCTGTCCTCACCCTCGTTCGGCTCCTCCACGCCGCCGTTGAAGAAGAATGTCACATGGGCATACTTCTCCGTCTCCGCAATCCTCGCCTGCGTCATCTTGTTCGCCGCAAGCCACTCGCCAAAGGTATTCGTCACCGAAATCTTGTGGAATGCGACAGACTTGTTCGGGATCGTCGGATCATAGTCTGAGAAGCAGACGTATTTCAGATCCAGGCGCTTTCTGTCAAATCCCTTGAAATCATCATCGCAGAACGCCCTTGTGATCTCCCTAGCGCGATCCGGTCTGAAATTAAAGAAAATGACCGAATCGCCGTCCTTGATCGTCGCGATCGCCTTGCCGTTCTCCGCCACCACAGTCGGAAGTACAAACTCGTCTGTCTTGTCATTGTCGTAGGACTGCTGTATTGCAGCCGGACCGGACGCTGCCTGCTCGCCAATGCCCGCCGTCATTGCCTCGTAAGCCTTCTGCACGCGGTCATAGTTATTGTCTCTGTCCATCGCATAATAGCGTCCCATTACAGAGGCGATCTTTCCGACGCCGATCTCCGCCATCTTTTCCTCAAGCTGCTCCGCAAAGCCTTTGCCCGATGCTGGGGGCGTGTCGCGGCCGTCGAGGAAACAGTGCACATAAACCTCTGACAGTCCGTTTCTCTTTGCCAGTTCCAACAGTCCGTACAGATGTGTGTTGTGGCTGTGTACACCGCCGTCCGATAACAGTCCGAACAGATGAAGCGCTGCGTTTTTTGCCTTGCAGTTCTCCACCGCCTCCATCAGCGCAGGATTCTCAAAGAACGTGCCATCCTGGATCTCTTTTGTAATCCTGGTAAGCTCCTGATAGACGATTCTTCCTGCACCCATATTTAAGTGTCCTACCTCTGAGTTGCCCATCTGCCCATCGGGAAGTCCTACCGCCATGCCGCTCGCATTTCCCCTCACAAATGGATACTCCTTCATCAGCCTGTCCATCACAGGCGTCTTTCCAATCGCCACAGCATTGTGTTCTGTCTTTTCATTTAATCCATAACCGTCAAGAATCATTAACACGGTCGTCTTCTTGCTCATTTCTCATTCTCCTTTTCCATATCTATATTTTAGTAATGCATGATAAACCAATACACTCGTTTCAAGTATACACTTTTTTCCAGACATACGCAATAAGGAACTGTTCAAAAAATGCGCCAGAATATTCCTGACGGAACTGTAAATAAATAGTTGACAACCATCAAAAATGAGAGTATCTTAGATGAAGTAACCATTTGTTGCATTTGTTGGAAAAGAATAACAAGTGCCATGCAGGAAAGGAGGTAATCATATGTTAAATAAGTTCAAAGGAAAGACAACAAATCAGTTAATGACGTTTTTAATAGTAAAATTATCTCCGGGGTATATTGTATCTGAGTAAAATGTACTTTATAAACGATGATCGCATGATCATTTGACCTCATGGTGATTTTACCATGAGGTTTTTTTGTATCTTTTTGCAAATACAATGCACCGGAGACCGATTTGAGGGAGGGAACAATCTTTTATGAGGAAGAAACTATCAACTTACATATGGGAATACAAATGGCATTACGCCCTTGCCATCGCATCGCTGATCATCAGTGTTTCCCTGGATATGCTGGCACCGATGCTCACGATGCACATAATCGACGACGTGATAATGGGCGGCAATCTCACGATACTGCCCTATCTGTTAGGAGGCATCCTGATCGTTGGCATCGGGCGCTGCATCTTTCAATACACCAAAGAATACATTTTTGACAAAGTGGGATCGTCCATCGGCTCGGACATGCGCAAAAATCTGTTCGATCACATTCAGAGCCTGAGCAGCAGCTTCTTTGACAAGACAAACACCGGCGAACTCATGGCGCGTGTCAAGGACGATATTGACAGGATCTGGAACACCTTATCCTACGTGAGTATGCTGATCCTGGAAGTCATCTTTCACACCTGTGTGGTACTCTTCTGCATGTATCGGCTCCACGCACCGCTGGCCGTCATTCCGACGGCTGCCATGCTGATGTCCGCCCTGATCGCTGTCAGCATGGAACGGCATCTTGGTACGATCTATGAGGATATCAGCGAGGAAAACGCGGTACTCAATACTGTGGCAGAAGAAAATCTTGCCGGAGTGCGCACTGTGAAAGCTTTTGCCAGAGAAAAATTTGAGATCAGCAAGTTTCTGTCGCACAACCAGCGCTACTACGAGCTCAATATGAGACAGTCCAAAGTATTTGTGCGCTACTATCCCTACCTGCAGATCATCACAAAGCTTCTGCCCATGATCATCCTGCTGCTCGGCGGCCGCCTGGTCATACAGGGAACGATCACACTCGGTGTGCTCGGGGCATTCCTCGAGTACTCCAACAACATCGTATGGCCTATGGAAATGCTCGGCTGGCTGTCAAATGACTTCTCGGCGGGTATCGCCTCCAACAAGAAGATCGTCAAGATCTACGAGCAGAAGCCAGTCATCACAGAAGTCGAGGATCCGATCACGCTCGACAGCGTGCAGGGAAAGATCGAGTTCTCGCACGTTTCTTTTCACAAGGAAGATATGCACGAGATCCTGCACGACATCACCTTTGAGGCTGATGCAGGTTCCACGATCGGTATCATGGGTGCTACCGGCGCAGGCAAAACATCCGTGATACAATTACTGCAGAGGCAGTATGACGCGACCGACGGATGCATCCGCCTTGACGGTGTCGACATCAGGGAGTTATCCCTAAAGCAGCTCCGCGGAAGCATTTCCATCGTGATGCAGGACGTGTTCTTATTCTCAGACACGATCAATGAGAATGTAAAACTTGGCAAAAAAGAATACATTGATGATGCCATCGTCCGAAAGGCTTCCCGGGATGCCCAGGCGAGCAGTTTTATCGAGAAGATGCCCGATGAGTATGAGACTGTCATCGGCGAGCGCGGCGTCGGGCTCTCAGGCGGACAAAAGCAGCGCATCAGCATTGCCAGAGCGTTCGCAAAACATACGCCGATCCTGATCATGGACGACTCGACATCCGCACTTGATATGGAGACAGAACACGAAATACAAAAGACGCTGAAAACGCTGCCTGATACCACAAAACTGATCATTGCCCACCGCATCAGCGCCGTGCGCCACGCGGACGAGATCATCGTCCTCGAGAACGGCTCGATCGCAGAGCGCGGAACACACAACGAACTCCTCGCGAAAAAGGGCTTATACTATACCACCTATGTATCGCAGTACGGTGAGCCGGCGGATTCCGGCACGCCGGCTGCGGTCTAGGAAGGAGGTGCATATTATGGCAACTAATTCATATAAAGAAGACGAAAACCTAAATGAAGTTAGTAAAATAAAGACGCTGGGCAGACTGTTCTCCTATCTCCTTGCGCACAAAGGTTCGATAGTCGCCGTACTGCTGATCATGGCGTACTGCGTCTGTGTGAGCCTCATAAATCCTCTGATCATAGAATCCGCCATCGACGATCATATTTCAGTCGGCGATTACACTGGTCTGTACAGACTTGCCGCGATCGCACTGGTGCTCAATGCGATCCTGATCGTCCTCGTGAAAGCGCGCATGTATATCATGGCGAAAGTGTGCAATAAAGTGCTGGTCACGATCCGGCAGCAGCTGTACACGCACATACAGACTCTTGACTTCAAATTCTTTGACAGCCGTCCGACAGGAAAGATCCTGGCGCGTATCATCGGGGATATCAACTCATTAAAGGACGTGCTGTCAAACAGCGTGACCACCCTGATACCGGATTTTATCACGATCTGCGCGGTGGTATGCATAATGTTTGTCAAGAACGCCCGGCTCGCCGCCGCTGCACTGATCAGTATTCCCCTCATGTTCGCGGGGGTATGGTTTATACAGGTGCGCTCCCACAAGCGATGGCAGATCTTCCGGAAAAAATCCTCGAACCTCAACGCCTTTGTGCATGAGGACTTGTCTGGGATCCGGATCATCCAGAGCTTTACTGCCGAGGAAGAGACAAAGGAGACTTTCCGCTCCCTGGTCGACGATCATCAGCACTCTTTCATGGATGCAGTGCTTTACGCAGACGCTTTCGGCTCCGTTATCGACTTCTGCTGGGGACTCGGTAATGTATCCCTGTGGTTTACAGGCATCATGATCCTCGGCGTCGACAATACATCTGTGGGAACACTCGTCGCATTCGGCACATACATATCAATGTTCTGGCAGCCGATCATGAACCTGAGCAACTTCTACAACCAGTTGATCACAAACATCTCCGGCGCAGAGCGCATCTTTGAGATACTCGATACCAGCGCGGAGATCGTTGACGCCGACAACGTGACAAGAATGCCTGCGATCGTCGGAGCTGTAGATTTTGAACATGTCGGATTCTCCTACGACGAGGGAACTGAAGTTCTTAGCGACGTGAGCTTCCACATCGATCCCGGCGAGACGATCGCTCTTGTGGGACCGACCGGTGCCGGAAAAACTACCATTGTAAATCTGATCAGCCGTTTCTACGACGTTCAGAAAGGAGTAGTCAGCATCGACGGACACGATATCAAAGGAGTCAGCATCGAAAGTCTGCGGCAGCAGATGGGCATCATGACACAGGACAATTTCCTGTTCACAGGAACAATCCGCGAAAATATTGCGTATGGAAAGCTGGATGCGACAGACGAGGAGATCATCGCAGCCGCAAAAGCTGTCCACGCACATGATTTTATCTCAAAGCTTCCCGACGGCTACGACACAAAACTCGAAGAGCGCGGCGGCGGTCTGTCAGTCGGACAAAAACAGCTGCTCGCTTTCGCCCGGACGATGGTCAGTATGCCAAAGATCCTGATCCTGGATGAGGCGACATCGAGTATTGACACCAAAACTGAACTGTTGGTCCAGGACGGCATCGAAGCTCTGCTAAAAGGGCGCACATCTTTTGTTATTGCACACCGCCTGTCCACGATCCAGAAGGCAGACCGCATCTTTGTCATCGACAACGGCGGCATCGTGGAGCAGGGTAACGCAAGAGAACTGATGGCAAAGAGGGGGGCGTACTACAGGCTCTACACCGCACAGCTTCAAGACGTTATATAAAAATAAGCAGGCAATGCCTGCTTATTTTTTTCGTTATATGATTGCCGTTGCCAGCACGTTCCTTAGTTTTCTTGTGAGCGTAAACGTACCTGCATCCCGCAGCTGTACCATCATCAGAAACGTTGTATCGATATCAGGCATGTTCGCAAAGTAGGGACCCAGCCATCCGTCCCAGCCATACTCTCCCTGTGAACCGTTGATCACTGCCAGCGACGGTTCTGTCATCACACGCATCAGATTGCTGTAACTGTATCCTGCAAGACTCTCCCATCCTGCCATCATGGACTGCTGGTGCGGATACAGGCGGCACCCTGTCATGTATGCTACCGTCGACGGAGCCAGATATTCCCTGCCCTGATACGTTCCGTTATTCATGAGCATCTGGGCAAAATGTCCGTAGTCAACGATCGTGGATACCAGCCCCGCACCGCCAGACTCAAACCGGATATCCGTGTCCATATGATTACAGATCCCCAGATGATTTCCGTGATACTCTGCAAGCCCGTCTGCTGTCGCCTCATACACTTTTGTCAGCCTGTCCCTCTTTGGCGCGTCAAGACCAAATCCGGTGTCCTTCATACACAACGGTTCAAAAAACTCTCTATTTAGAAATTCTCCGAAACGGGCACCCGATGCCGCCTCCACAACCGCGCCAAGAATATCAGCGCTCGTCCCATACCGCCAGCTCTCTCCCGGCTGAAAGGCAAGCCGCCCCTGTCCCAGCTTCCTCGCCGCTTCCATGGTCGTCATCGGGTTGTCAGAATACAGTCTCTGGTCAAGCTCATCATAGACAAGCGCCGCATCACGGCTTGCAGGATCCGGATCGCAATTGTAGGCAAGTCCCGATGTCATGGACAGACAATCCTTTACCGTCACCTGCCTGTTCACTGCCACATCCCCCTCTGGCGCCGCCACTTTCATATCCGCAAAGGTCGGTATATACTTGGACACAGGATCAAGCAGATCAACGATACCGCGTTCCATCAGAAGCATCACTGCAGCCGATGTGACCGGCTTCGTCATGGAATACAGCCGAAAAATACTATCCCTCGCGATCTTCCTGCGATTTGCAATGTCACCATACCCCGACTCTGCATAGTACACTTCCTGTCCCCTGTGCAGAACACAGAGATTCCCACCTGCGATCTGACCTGCCTGAACACTTTCCTCAAGCACTTTTCCCAAACCGGTCAACCTTTTGTAATCAATCATACTCATAATCTCTTCCTTTCCATATATCCGCGCCCTCTGCACACCTTCAAAGCCAGACGCAGGGTCCACTGCGCCGCCGCTTTGAAAGCGCACTCACCAAATGTCCCTACTGATCTACATCCTGTTCCGCAAATTCAACAAATCTTGAAAATGCTTCCTCGTGCATTCTGGACACTGCCCGTGGATTCCGCTGTAACAACGAATTCATACGGCTGTATTCTTTCTTTGACCTGGCGCTATTTACCTTTTGCATGAACGCTGCCCTGGATGTCCTGCTGCTCTCCCCCAGCTTATCATACATTTCTTTCCCCGTCTCCAGTGCAGAATTGATCTTTCTCAATCCCGCTTCCGATCTTTCTTTCAGCTCACCGCCATAAAATGCAGATGCGACCTCGATATGCTTTTGAAGTCTGCGAAAATCCTCATTGTTCTCCTCAAGGCTCAACAGTACTTCCTTGAGGTTGATCGCCTCCCGGATGCTCTCCGCCATATCGATCGATATATATACTGTAAGCGCAAATACGATCACCTCCAAAACATTTGTGCTCATGTGAGAAGCAAAGCGCTCAACCGGCGTATGTCCATACAGCGTGAGGATCACGGAGAACGCTCCCCATGCCAGCGAAGAGGTCACGCAGATATGGCCGTTCAGGTTCAGACGCTGGCTGCTGTAATCCCAGTACCGAACATGAAACAACCGTTCCATCACCGCCCCCGTGAAGTACTCAAGTATCGTGGCACTCACCATTCCCACAACAAACACCAGCCCGGCATTGGTCCGAAACGGCAGTGTAAAGATCAACACAACGATCGCGCCTGAGCCATAGATCGGCAAAAACGGTCCTCTCATAAAACCCCTGTTAACCCATTTTGCCTTCAGCACAGACACATAGCATGTCTCCCATACCCAGCCTAAGAAACAATAGAAATAGAAAAAGAAAAGCCATGTCGAAAAAGTGTATATCATCAATATCCCTCCACACAAATCAAAAGCATACCATTTTCTACCGAGATCTCAGCATCTTTTCCAGTAAATTCGTTGCTGACGCCGATTGGAAATTCCTGTTTTACTGTAACATGATCCAACAGATACTTCAATCCCTTTTCCGAAACCCCATATGCGTCACCGCCAAATGCAAAGACGGAAACCCGCTTTCCTTTCCTGGCAAGGTCCGCCTGATAGAATACGCTTTCATTCCTGATCAGCGTCAACGTCACATCGTCCCCGGCAATAATACCTCTCGCGTCCCTATTCAGCAGATACAGCAGGCATTGTACATTGGCAAAAGTATGGTCAAGTCTTCCGCCCAGCGCTCCGTATATCTCAAACTGTCGATACCCTGCCGCGAGCCCCTCCTTGATCGCAGCGAGCATGTCCGTGTCATCCTTTTCAACCGGAAGTCTCTTGATACGGAAATCTGCATGTTGGGAATCTATCGCCTCCTCATTTGCAAGTGAATCCATATCCCCCAAAACAAGATGCGGCGTCAATCCGATCGCAAGAAAATGGTCCAATCCTCCGTCCGCCGCAA
>CAJUQU010000147.1 GCA_910588595.1 uncultured Lachnospiraceae bacterium
GGGGTTCATCCAAACCACCGGCAGAGCCGGTGGTCAAGCCGTATGGCTGTGATTCCACAGTTCGTTGGGCTGACCGGTGAACAGGCTTCCGCCGCCCCACTCCTTGTCGGAGAGCGGTGGGATATCGTGGGGACCGCGGTCGCCGTGCATGCGCAGGATCGGGCTGAACACGGCAAACTCAAACCAGCGCAGCAGCAGCTCGCGAAAATCCGCGTCCGCCACGTCGTCGGTCATGAACCCGCCAATGTCGGTCGTCCACCAGGGGATCCCCGCAAGACCCATATTGAGCCCGGCGCTGATCTGATCCCTTAAAGATTCGAAGGTGCTCGGCACATCGCCCGACCAGAGGAGCGATGCGTATTTCTGGCTGCCCGCCCAGCCGCAGCGCGCGAGGGAAGGCGCCTTGGTCTGCTCGAAAAATGTCTTGACATAGAGCTTGGGGTAGAGGCTGCTGACCTCCAGGGCATGTCCGAGCTGATATCTGTAATTCTCAAAATCGTATGCGCTGTAGTCCGGTTCGGCGTTGTCGAGCCAGAACATGTCGATGCCGTAGTCGCGATAATTTTTCCTGCACTTTTCCCACAGATATTCCTGTGCCTCGGGATTGGTGAGATCGATCGTCAGGCAGTCGCCCTGGAATTCGTACGTCTGGTTGCTGCCGTGCTCTGTCTGGATCAGGAGCCCGCGGTCCTGCATTTCCCAGAAGTTCTCGCTCTTCTTGTCGACAGTCGGCCACACGGAAACGACGACCTTGGTGCCCATGGCGTGCAGCTCGTCGCACATGGCTTTGGGATCCGGCCAGTAGTCCTTATCAAATTTCCAGTCGCCCTGTCTGGTCCAGTGGAAGAAGTCTATGACGATCACGTCCAGCGGGATGCCCAGTTCTTTGTATTTTCTCGCCACGCCGAGCACTTCCTCCTGCGTGCGGTAGCGCAGCTTGCACTGCCACAGCCCGAGGAGCTCCTCCGACATCACGGGTGTCCTTCCGGTCACTTCCGTGTAATTTTCCAGGATCTTTGCCGGCGTGTCGTCGACGGTGATCCAGTAATCCGTCTGCTTTGCGGCTTTTGCCTCCCACTCGGTGTAGTTTTTGCCAAAGACGACGCTGCCGACACCCGGATGGTTCCACAGAAAGCCGTAGCCGAGGCTGGACACTGCAAATGGAACAGAGATCTGTGAATTGCGCTGTGCGAGCTCAAGGGCACAGCCTTTCAGATCGAGATAGGGCTGCTGGTACTGTCCCATGCCGTAGATCTTTTCGCCGTCGTTGCTCTCAAAGCGCAGTTTCACGGCGTAGTCGCCGCCGGAGATCGCCTTGTACTCCCTGCCGCGGACTCTCAGACATCTGCTCTCCGGGCAGGAGGGCTGGTCGTAGTCCCTGTGGTATTCTTTGAGAAATTTCTGTCCGTCGCGGTAAAAGGTCATGATACCTGAACCGTCTACACGGATGCAGAGCCGTCCGTTTGTGATGGCTGCGTCGGTGCGCGCATCCTCTGCGATCTCGATGGAGACATCGGCGGATGTGTCGGGTATGGATTCCTCCAGTGCCCAGTTGCGGTCGGTAAAGTTCGGGTACTTTGTGGTGCGCACGCGCAGTGCATTCCTGCCCCACGGTGTGATCTTCACGGTCTCGTACTGGTGTTTCCAGCACAGGGATTCGTTCTCTTTCCAGAATTTCATTTCTTGATTCCTCCGTTTTGAAATTATATGCTCTCGGAATCTCCCCGGCACCTGCTGTTGCGGCTGATTCCGTCCTGTGCACCACAGATTGGATCAACGTACATTTCACGCACGTCTCACAAATTCGTGAACATCTGACAGAAATCGTTTCTCACGATCAGACACAAAGATACTTCGGGAGCCCATAGATTTCTAATTATAATATTATGTGATGATGTTTCGTGTTGGACTACACTCTGATTGTATTATATTAACTTTAAGGACGAAATTCTTGAACAATATTTGCATTTGATAGCACGATATTCACATTAAATGAAACGGTCAGTCTCGCCGGCTGACACGCATCAAGCCGTGCAGCATCGTTTCGCGATGGCTTGATCATGGAACATTTTAATCATAAACTATTTTAATCATGGAACATTTTATCATGAATTATTTTTCTTTTCGGGAGTTTTTTGGGAATTGTATTTGCACTTGATGTGCGCTATAATGGATCGTAGTCCCTGTGCTTGAAATTAGATCTGTCAGCTTCCGCAGGTTCAAGCGGTGTGTTGAGCATGTATGGCTGCCAGGGCTTGTATGCACAGGACAGGAAGACTGCTGCGAAGACAGATGCAGGAAAGATTCTGGGAGGCAATATTGAGAGGGGGGGACGACATGAAAATAGGAGAAGTCAGTTTGCTGACCAACGATGTAAAAGTACCGGCACAAAACAGCTCCCATCTCAGGGAGACAACACCGCACGGCAATGCACTCTTCCCGCTGATGCTCTACGACGCTTCGCCCGATCCTTCCTTTAGGGAGCGGATCGGCTGTCACTGGCATGAGGAGGTCGAGATACTCGTCATCACGAAGGGGGAGGCTTTGATCCACCTGGGCGGCGAAGCCTGCCCGGTGCGGGAAGATACGCTCTGCATCATTCCCTCGAACCAGCTCCATCTGCTGACCTGCGAGCTTGGCAGACGGCTGGATTTTTTTGCCGTGGTTTTTCATATGGATTTTCTGTGCGGCATGGGCAATGACATCGTCCAGAAAAAGTATCTGGAACCCTGTCTGTCCGGCGCCGCAGCCTGCCGCGTCATCGATCCGGCGGAGGTGTGGCAGCGGCAGCTGCTCCAATGTCTGTACGGCATCCGGGAGACTTTTCATGCCAGGGAGTACGCGTATGAGCTGTCGATCAAGATACGCCTGCTCGAAGCGCTGCATCTGCTGGTGACGAACACGGCGCGCGATCAGAATGTCGCGGAAGATGCCTCCGACCACCGCATCGTGACGGTGAAATCCATGATGGAGTATCTCCGCGGGAATTGTGACAGCGATATCACGTTGGAACAGCTCGAGAAGGAGTTCGGTCTGAGCAGGGGGCATATCTGCCGTCTGTTCAAGTCCATAACCAATATGAGTCCGTTCAGCTATCTGAACTATTACAGGGTGCAGCAGAGTCTGGATCTGTTGGAGCATTCCGATGACGAGATCAGTGTGATCGCCACCCGGTCAGGCTTCAACAACATCAGCTATTACAACCGTACGTTCCGGAAATATATGCACATGACACCCTCGGAATTTCGGAGGTTAGAGCGTGTACACGCTCATGGAAAGGAGCGATCGTTTTGAAAAAGATCAATTATTTTATAGAGGGTCTGCAGGGGGCAGGCAAGTCGACATTTGTGCAAAGACTGTCGGAGCAGCTGCCGGATCACAAGGTATTTCGGGAGGGCGGCTACTCGCCTGTCGAGCTGGCGTGGTGTACCTATACCACCGAGGAACAGTATGACAAAATATTGGCAGACTATCCCTCGCTCGCGTCAGAGATCATAGAAAAAACGGTGACAGAGGGCGCGCACAGGGTCATCTGCTATACCCAGATATTGACGGAGATACCGGATTTTCACAGGAATCTGGAAAAGTTTGAGATCTATAACGGAAATCTTGACAGGGATGCGTTCGAGCAGGTGATACTTGAGCGCTTCGGCAGATGGAGCGGGGAGGGGCAGATCTTTGAGTGCTCCATCTTTCAGAATATCATCGAGAACCAGATGCTGTATCTGCTGATGGACGATGACGGGATCCTGGATTTCTACCGGAGGCTGGGGCGCGTCCTTGCCGGGAAACACTTTCAGATCGTCTATCTTGATGTGGACGATATCGAGGGTACGATCGATGTCATCAGGAAGGAGCGGTCGGACGAGCGCGGAGTGGAGCTGTGGTTTCCGATGATGATCCGGTTTCTGGAGGAATCGCCCTACGGAAAGGCGCATGGTCTGACAGGCATGGAAGGGCTGGTCGCGCACCTGACGCGGCGCAGGGCATTGGAGCACCGCATCCTGGAGGAGATCTTCGCGGAAAACAGCACGGTGATAAGATCCAAACACTACGATATCAATGATATTGTGTGAAAAATTCGTTATGATGATGTGTCAACGGGACTGTGTATGCATCGATCATGAGATATGAACAAATATAAAACCTGGAAATGGCGTGCCGTTTCCAGGTTTTTAGGATAGGTTTCAACCGAATGCGGTTATCTCTGGCGCAGCTGGAATTTTTGTACAGCAACCCGCAGATTCTCGGAACCACTTCGCAGTTCCCGAGCGGAGGAAGCGGAGTCTTCTGCAGTCGATGCATTTGTCTGTACCACATCAGATATCTGATGCATGCCTTCTGTCACCTGCTCTAGAGACTCAGCCTGCTGAGTTGCGGAAGAGGCGATGCGCTCGATCATTGCCGAAGACTGTTCACCGCTGGTGATAACCTGCGTCAGCGCGTTCATCGTCTCAACAGACAAGGCGGCACCGTTTTGAACCTGCTTGATCGATTTTTCGATCAGTTCTGAGATGTTCTTTGCAGACTCCGAACTCTTGTTTGCCAGGCTCTGAACTTCGCCGGCAACGACAGCAAAACCTTTTCCTGCTTCGCCGGCGCGCGCCGCCTCCACGGATGCGTTCAGCGCGAGGATATTGGTCTGCAGGGATATGTCCTCGATCGCTTTTGTGATGCCGCCGATCTGGCGGGAAGAGTTGGAGATCTCCTCGATCGCCGCACTCAGCGCTTCCATTTTCTCATTGCACAGCATCAGATGTTTCATGGATTCCTCGGATGCTTTGTTCGCATTGCCTGCATCTGCGGAGGTGCTGCTCACCTGCTTTGAGATTTCGAGTATGCTCGCTGAGAGTTCCTCAACTGCAGCAGCCTGTTCTGTGGCGCCGTCCGCCAGACTCTGCGCGCTTGATGACATTTTGTCAGACTCCTCGGAAACCTGTTCAGAAGTTCTGGTGATCTGTGACAGCGCCTTGTTAAAGGAATCCAGTATCTGCCCCATGGCGCGCTGGATCGGCAGAAATTCGCCGCGGTAATCGTTCCCGATCGTCATATCCATATTTCCCTGTGCCATCTGTGCCAGTGTTGTGTCGATGTCGCTGATATACTTCTTGAGCTCGTGTTTGGTCTCATGGATGGACTCCACAAGCCTGCCGATTTCTGACGTGTCCGGCTGCAGCGAAAACTGTGAGGAAAGGTTTCCCTGAGAGATCTCCAGCATCTGCTTCTTGACAGCCATGATCGGACGCAGGACTTTCAGGCGGACGAGCAGCATGTTGGACAGCTGCATGATGCCGACGACGGTCAGCGCCAGGATCATGCGGATCCGAATCTGATTTGATTCCTGCAGCAGGCTGTTCACCTGCGCTGATGTCCGGTTGTCCAGGGTTGTTAAAAACTCCTCCTTCAGCGTGTTGATCTGGGTGATGGAATCATTGTATTCTTTTCCGTACACGTAATCCAGGGCGGTTGATCTTTGCCCTGCCTGAACTTTTTTCATCGCTTCGTCCTCCAGAGGAACGAGCTGATTGGAGAGCGCATACATGTCATCGATCATCTTCTGCTCTGTGGAAGTGATACCGATCTCCTGCATTGCCGCAACGCCTTTGTCACGGTTTTTGAGGGTATCGACCTCATTCCAGTAATTGTCGTAGTGCGCTTGAAGCCCTGTCGCGGCAAATGCCCGCACCTCGTTTGTCAGGTAGGCGGAACCGTTCATGAAGCGGTTTGCGTTGTAGGTCAGGTTAAACCGTTCTTCATTGGCGGAATAGAGCTGATTGTTTACATTCCGGTAGGAGATCAGGGATATCACCAGAAATATCAGCGATAATATGGAGATACCGTTTAAGATCAGTGTCAGTAAGGATTGGCTCATTGCTTTTTTCATTTTAATACTCCCTTCCAATATCCTGCGCAATCTGTATCATTTATTTTTCTACAGCTCCAAAAATTTTAAGGAGTGCAGATGACAGATATAATTTGTCAGATCCATTCTAGTGTACAAAAAATAGATGAAGTTTTCAATACCGTTTTGAGAGATATCATAAAATGTCAGGAAGTGACATCCAAATAAACATATTTTGAAAGTATATCAAACGCATTAAAATTCAGCAGATTTATTCAAATAATTGTATATACAAAAGATACTTGAAGTTATATAATAATATTTGATCAAGTCATTCATGTAGGAGAATGTATTGTATATCTATAGTAAACGGATGGCAGGCTGAAAATGTAGTTTAGACCATAGTTGCGACCGATTCCCTGCCGTCTTTATGACAACACCATAAAGATTTAGTGATAACCGGCATTACAGCTCTCAAACGCTTTAGTGTCGGTTATGTGCAGTTATAGGTCTGCATCGAAACAGAGAGTGAGGGATTATATGGAAAGAAACAGTATCTTGTCAAGGATCGAGGAGAATGTCGCAAAAGTGATGATCGGGAAAAAGGAAGTGACCAGACTGCTTCTGGCAGCGCTGGCAGCGGGCGGTCATGTGCTTCTGGAGGATGTCCCGGGAACGGGCAAGACTGTGCTCGCGCGTGCGCTGGCAAAGTCCATGGGGTGCAGGTTTGAAAGGGTGCAGTTTACACCGGACCTGCTCCCGAGCGATGTGACAGGTCTGTCATATTTTAACCAGGAAAAAGGTGCGGCAGAACATAGAAGTGGGGTTTGCCTTTAACGGGAAGTGCAGCCAGGTGTTTTTCCCGGAAAACATCAGGGCAGATCGCATTGCTATGGAACGTATGCTTTCGGAGTACGACAAGGAGGACGGCGCAGAGGATTTTGGGCAGCTGGTAACAAGGCTTTTTTCCGATGTTTTTACTAAGAAACCGATCCCCGAGGATACACTTCTTGTGTTTGTCACCAAAAATCTAAATGAACCGTTGTCGGAGTGCATCAGGCAGTGTGTCAGGGAGTATCAGGCGTTAGTGATCGTGCCTCTCTGCAGAGGGGAGAAAAATCTTTCCCGGGATATCGTGCAAAAAAGCCAGGACAATGTCCGTGTGCTGGTGAAGGAGGTGGGGCGTACATGATGCGGGACCAGGGAGCAAGAGTGATGGAATATCTGCATGCGACACTGTTCTTTGCGATGTTTGTCCCGCTGGTGTACGCTGTGGCACAGTGGTCTGATCCGGCGGGGACGGGGATGCTTTATCTCAAATGTCTGATGATCGCGGTTCCTGTCATCGTCACAGAGCGGGCGGCAAGGAGGGGCAGGAGTGTGGTACTTTATGTTCTGATAAGCCTCTTGCTGCTGGCGGGAATGGGCGGAGTGACGGGGGGGATCGCTTTCCTGTCAGGTGAGAGGGGAGTTTTTGAAAGTTATCAGATCTGTTACTGTGCCGTACTCCTCGCAGATACCTTTTTCGTGATCGTAAAGCGCTTTGCGGACAGGGTGAAGGCGGCTAAGCGAAAGCGCGATGATCCGCTCGCATCGAGGTATATCAGCTTTTTGGAGCACCCGACTCTGTCCCTTGTGTGGTATTTCGTGGTATTTTACCTGTTTGGATTTTTATTGAATTCAGAACTGTTGTGCGATATTTCGTTTTACAGTGCCATTGCGTATACATTTCTTGCGCTGCTTTATGAATATTTCTGCGGGACGAGGGCATATCTGGAGATGAACAAGCGCACAAAAGGAATTCCCAGGCGGCGTCTGTACGGGGTGAGTTTCTCGATGCTCCTTATCTATGCGACACTGCTGTTTGGCGGGGTGCTGCCTGCGGTACTTCTGGCAGGGCAGCGGCAGTATACGGATATCAGGGAGTGGTTTGGCGACGTAAAGCCGATCCCCTATGAATATGATGCCGATTACGGTTTCCGGCCGCCGGCTGCTGCCGGGGGCGCAGACTGGATGGAACTGTTAAATGACGGGGAACCGGCGCCGCATGAATCCCCGGCGGAGATCGAGGAGAATGCAGGACTGGGAAATGACGACCAGATGCAGCACCTTCACAGGCAGTACGAGGAAGTGCGGTATGGCAGAACACAGTGACCCGGAATTGAGGTTTGCAGGAAAAATCAAGAATATCCGATGAATGACTTGCACAAAACGTGAAATTAGATTAATATAGCAATTATACGATAAAGGGTTTGATGACCGATTGGGATCTATAAAGATGATACAGGACATCAAAAGTAGTAGAAAGAGGCTGCGAAAGAGGTTATGGAATGAATCGTAAGAAAAAAAGAGGCGGGACTGAGGTGGCATTCCGGCCCCAGACCATCATTGAGGCGAGATATGACCTGGACAGAAGGCAGAATGATATTCTTGATATCCTGCTTGGGATTGTCGGTGAAGGGGATGACACGGAGGAGAACACGCGTTACGAGATCAATATCGGTGATGTGAAGCATCTCTACAATCTGCATGACGAATCAAACGCCTACAATTATCTGCAGAAAGCAGTAAAAAAATTTGAGGGGCTTGGTTTCCGACTGAAGGAGGATGAGGGAACAGATATCTATTATCCGTGGTTCAGCAAGATCAAATACCAGAAAAAGCGCGGAGACGAGGGCAGAAGCAAGATCGTGCTCGACCTTCACCCCGAGGTTAAGGAAATGATCATGTCCGCAAAGCAGGGGGCATACTATCGGATCGAGTATCCGTTGAACCTCACCAAGAAATACTCAAAACGGCTTTATTATCTGCTGAAGGATAAGGAGACCTTTAACGGGGGAGTCTTTGTGGTTGGCTTTGATGAGCTGCGCAAGATGATGAAGATACCGGACTCTTACGCGAACGGAAATGTCAAGCGTGAGATCCTTGACAAGCCCTACGAGGAGATCAATGGAAATACAGATATTGCTTTTGAATATGAACTGATCCACGAGAAGCTTCCGAGCGGGCAGACAGGGATCAGCGCGGTGCGCTTTAAAGTAACGCGGGTGAAGAGAAACCGCACCATCGTGGAGTATGAGACCATCGAGCAAAATGGGGAGTCCGTCATTGCCACCGAGGAGGAGCAGGAGGTGATCGACTTGTTCGACTGCAGTCTCAAGGAGGCAAAGGATATCCTGCGCACAGCGAATTCAAATGACCGCACGCATGAACAGTTGGTTGAGATCCTATCCTACACGCTCAAAAAGCAGGTTGAAAACAAAGTGGGATATGCGCTGACGATCCTGAAAAACGGTTACAATGAACCGACAAGACTCAGCGGGAAAAAGTCAGGCTCCGCATGGAACAACAAAGAGCTGGATACAGCATACTCCCAGATGGATTTTGCGGATCTGGAGAAACAGCTTTTGTCTAACTGAACAGATTTTAAGTGAACGGATGGAGGCTTGAAGTGGAGCGCTTAAAGACAGTGGATATCACAAGGTC
>CAJUQU010000148.1 GCA_910588595.1 uncultured Lachnospiraceae bacterium
CGGCATCCGCCTCGACGCGGCGGACGTGCTCGACTTTGACTTTATGAAAGCGCTCAGGCATGTCGCGAACGAGGTCAAGCCCGACTTCTGGCTGATGGGCGAGGTCATTCACGGGGATTACTCGCGCTGGGTGAACGAGGGGACACTGCACTCTGTCACCAACTACCAGCTGCACAAGGCGCTCTACTCCGGCAACAACGACCACAACTTCTTTGAGATCGCACACACGGTAAAGCGCCTGTACGAGATGGGCAGCAACAACCCCAACGGCTTCAAGCTCTACAATTTCGTAGACAACCATGACGTGGAGCGCATCTACACCAAGCTCAGCAACAAGGCGCACTTCACGCCGGTCCACATCCTGCTGTACACGCTGCCGGGTATTCCGTCCCTGTACTACGGGTCAGAGTTCGGCATCGAAGGCAGAAAGGAGAAGTTCTCCGACGACTCGCTCAGACCGGCGCTCAACCTTGACGACTACAAGAATGCACTGACAGACAATTCCTTCACCGCGCTGATCGCGGCGCTCGGGCGCACCAGACAGCAGTCAAAAGCACTGTCCTACGGCGATTACAGGGAATTGAAACTCACAAACCGCCAGTACGCCTTCTCGCGCAGTTTCGAGGGCGAGAGCGTGGTCGTCACCGTCAACAATGACGACAGCGACTTCACGATGACCGTGCCAGCCGGAAATGCCGCGGAGTATGTCGGCGCACTTTCCGGTCAGAAAGTACGCGTGGAGAACGGCAACATCTGCGTCAATGTCAGGGCAAATTCCGGCGAGATCTGGCTGCCTGTCACAGACAGGAGTGCCGATCAGCTTTCCGATGTGACACCTGTGGAACTCCACGTCGAGGACGCCGTGAAGAACACCGCTGCACCCGCTGTGGAAAAAGCATCCGAACCCGCGTCACATGACAAGACTGCTGCCGCAAGGGACACCGACACGGACACAGTGCCCGACAGTACTTCTGCCGCTGCACCCGCCGCGGAAACTGCACCTGCGGACACAGCAGTGCCTGCCAAGACTCCCGAAACTTCCGGGGACTTCGAGCGCGGAAAGATCGCGGGGCTCCAGGAGGCGATCATCGCCATCATGGAGAAAAACGGTCCTGTCACCGATCAGATGCGCAAGGATGTCACCGACAATGTGTATCACGACTCGCTGATCAACTGGATCAAAAGCTTCCGGTAAAAAATAAGCTCCCCTAATCGGGAGCTTATTTTTTACAAGGCAGCGTGACAATAAAGATCGTACTCTCGTTCGCGCTCGCCGCCGTGACCGTCCCGCCGTGCAGCTCCACGATCTCCTTTGTGATCGCAAGCCCCAGCCCAGCACCGCCTGTAGCCGACGACCGCGCCGCGTCCGCCCTGTAGAACCGCTCAAAGATGTGTTCAAGCTTATCGGGCGCGATCGTCTTCCCACGATTTTTGATCATGACCTTTGCCTTGTCCCCCTCCGCCTGCGCAAAAAGGAGGATCTCCGTCCCGGCATAGCTGTAGCTGACGGCGTTTCGGATCAGGTTGTCAAACGCCCGCGCAAGCTTGTCCGCATCGCCCATGACCTCGATCTCCGGCGCAATCTCCAGCCGCCATTCCAGTTCCCGCTCCGCGAGGATCGGTGCAGATTCACTGGCGAGCTGCTCGAGCATACGGCTCAGGCAGATCCGTTCACTGTCCAGTGTCAGCATTGTCAGATTGAAGCGCGTAATGTCAAAAAACTCGTTGATCAGCTCCTCCAGCCGCTCCGCCTTCCCGAGTGCGATGTCCATGTAGCGGCAGCGAAGCTCCTGCGGGATCTGCGGCTCGTCGCGGAGCAGCGTGAGATACCCGATCACGCTGGTCAGCGGCGTCTTTAAGTCGTGCGCCAGATACATGATCAGGTCATTCTTGCGCTGTTCGGCAAGCTGCGCGTCACTCTTTCGCTTCTCCAGGGTATGCTTGATGGAATTGATCTTCCGTTCCGTCGTGGCAAGCTCCTGCGAGAGTATGACATCGCCTGCGTTCTCCGTGATCAGCGCATCGATGCCTCGGTTGATCTCCACAAAATATCTGACAAAACTGTTGAGATAGACCATCTGTGCAATGATAAAGATGAACACCACGCCTGCCAGGAAATACAGGCTGAGATAATTGCGCACGACCTGTCTGTACGTCCAGAGCGCCCTTTCATATGCGTCGTTATATCCCGCATAGACAAAATCACACATAAAGTCAACCACAAGGTTTGCAAACCGCCCGCGGAAGATGAAATTATAGAGTGCGACCACGACGACAAGCGCGATGACTGCCGTCGCGACCGTGATGAACAGCAGCTTCGTCTTCAAGTGCCTGTAACCGCTGTCCTCTTTCTTTCTTTTTTTCTCTTTCTTCAAAATATCCACATTTTTGATAACGAATCTTTTCAGATCAAACCGCTCACTCAATCGTATACCCCACTCCCCAGATCGTCTTGATGTATTTCGGGCGCCGCGCCGGCTCGCTCATCTTTTCGCGGAGACGCGCGATATGTGTCATGACCGTATTGTTGTTGTCGAGATACTTTTCTCCCCATACCGCCTCAAACAGCTCCTCCGACGGGACGACACTCCCGCGCCGGCTGCACAGATACCACAGGATGTCAAACTCCGTCGGTGTCAGTGTCAGCGCATTGCCGTTCAGCAGGCATTTGTGATTGTCCCTCGATATGTGCAGCCCCCTGATGTCTATCCCGGCTGACTCTGCCGCGCTTTCCTTCGCGCTCTCTTTTCCGACATTATATCGCGTGTAGCGTCTCAGCTGTGTCTTCACCCGCGCCAGAACCTCGAGTGGATTAAACGGTTTGGTGATATAATCGTCCGCGCCGAGCGTCAGCCCCATGATCTTGTCGCTGTCCTCGACCTTTGCCGTGAGCATGATCACCGGATAAAAAAATTTTTCACGAATTTTTTGACAGATGTGAAAACCGTCGACGTCGGGCAGCATGATATCCAGGATCGCAAGGTCAAGTTCCCTCTCCTCGATACATTGCAGCGCATCCGCGCCATTGTAGTACTTGTAAACCGTGTACCCGTCATTTTTCAGATAGACTTCTATCAGATCGGCGATCTCCCTCTCATCGTCGACCACCAGAATTTTCTCGCTCATGACTATTTCGTGCCTCGCCTTCTTATTATCAAAATCATATCAAGTATTGCAATTCGTTTTGTTTAACAAAATCATTGTACTACGCGCACACGGCAATTTCAAGCAATGCATCCATAAGTAAATCTTTTTAAAGTAAATCTTTTAATCATATCTTTTAATCATATCTTTTTTGCTGCAGATCCCCCCAACAGTTCCATATCCCACAAAACATGCACCGACAGCTCCAATTGTACAGTTCATGAATTTTTTCACAGTTTTATCACATTTAGATAACAATTGAAACACAATTTGCGATTATATTATAACCATAGCAGCGATGAACAGACATGACCGGCTGATGACTAAATTGCACACATTTTATAGAATGATTTTCATTTTTGAAAGGAGATTTTATTATGTTTGACAACAACGACAATTACTCTCAACAGTTCAATAATCAATCCTCAAACAATAACAGCGGCTATCCCGAGTACTACTATTCGCAGAACATCCCAAACGGGAATTATCAGCAGACGATCAATGCCGCACCTGTCCCGCCGGCAGGCAAAACAAAAAAGAAAGGCGGATTTGGCAGGAAGGCAGCTTCCGTCGCCTGCCTCGGCCTGGTGTTTGGCGTGACCGCCGGTGCCGTGTTCAGTGTTCCCGCCGCCCTCGCAACAAAGGAGCTTGGGGAGACCAAGCGCGAGATCCAGCAGATGCAGGAATCCCTCAATGCCAGCGCAGCCGGCAAGGCGTCCCTCTCAACGACAGCCGACTCGCTGAATGCATCTAACGCGCTCTACAACAACAGCGCTTCCGCCAATGTGACGGCGATCGCAAACAACTGTCTCCCCAGCGTCGTCTCGATCACGAACAAGAGCGTGACGGAGGTGCGGACCATGTTCGGTACATTCCAGCAGGACGCACAGAGCAGCGGCTCCGGTATCATCATCGGCGAAAATGACACCGAACTCCTGATCGTCACAAACTATCATGTCGTGTCGGGAAGCAGCGAACTCAGTGTCGTGTTCAGCTACGATGAGGACAGCGACGAACCATCACTGGTAAGCGCAAAAGTCAAAGGCTATGAGGCGGACAAAGATCTCGCGGTCATCGCCGTATCCCGAGACGACATTACCGACGAAATGCGCTCAAAGATCAAGATTGCCACAGTCGGAGACTCCTCAAACCTAGTACTGGGTCAGGAAGTCGTCGCGATCGGCAATGCACTCGGTTACGGACAGTCCGTGACGACAGGCATCATCAGCGCGCTCGGACGCGACGTCACCGTCTCCGACGAAAACGGCGGCACGATCACGAACAAGCTGATCCAGACAGACGCAGCGATCAATCCCGGTAACTCAGGCGGCGCCCTGCTGAACATGAACGGGGAATTGATCGGTATCAACTCGGTAAAAGTCGCCTCCAGCTCTGTTGAGGGCATGGGATATGCGATCCCGATCTCTGATGTGCAGTCCATCATTGAAGAACTTATGTTAAAGGAGACAAGAGATGTCGTGACAGAAGATAAAAAGGGTTATCTGGGAATCAGTCCCATTGATGTGACAACAGAAATATATGAGACTTATGGTATGCCTATCGGCGTCTACATTGAAACAATATATGATGACTCCCCTGCAAAGGCTGCCGGTCTTGTGAAGGGCAATATCATCACAAAATTTGACGGACAGACAGTCAAGACGAGAGAACAACTCGTTTCACTGCTCAATTATTATAGTGCCGGCGAGACCGTGGAGATCATCGCCATGGTCCAGAGCGACAACGGATATGTGGAGAAGTCCTTCCAGGTGACACTCGGCACCAAAGATATCTTTGGCGAAGATGCCAACAGCACACAGCAGACCACACCGAAGCAGGATTCGCAGAACGATATTGACGGTTACTATAATCCTTTTGATTCCTTCTGGTCATTCCCCTAAATAAAATTGTAAATGAAAAAGACCGCGAACACGGTCTTTTTTATTTACAATTCTACTTTTGCCCTCTCTGCGACCGCTGGAACACACAGCTGCTGATTGACATTCTCCTCCACTTCCAGTGTAATACCTGCTGCCGCCTGTCCAAGTTTTGCCAGTTGCCTGATGTTCATATGTTTCATAAAACCAAATGTCACACCTGCCATGAAAGCATCTTTTGCCCCATTGGAACTGATCTGTTCTACACTGCCGCCCGCATTCTGCATAAACTGCTCATCATAGCACGCACAGTACACACCCTTTTCCACGAGTATAAATACATTTTTCACACCCTTTTCCATAATAATGTCTGCAGCTCGCTCCAAAGTGTCCTTATCCCGAATGCGAATACCACTCAACACCTCCGCCTCCGATCTACTGCAGACCACAAGGCAGATCTTGTCGAGCACATCCAGCAGCTTCTCTGCACTTTTGACAGATACTGACTCTGCAAACACCGGCGCCTTACACCGCTCACAGACAAGTGCGATCGTCTCCTGCGGTATATTGGTATCAAGAACCACCATGCGTGCTTTATTCAGCATCTCCATCTTGGGTGTCACAAAACTTGCCGTGAGACTCTCATTGATCCGCATGTCCGACACCGCAAGCTTTCTGTTTCCTTTCTCGTCCATAATATAGAGCTGTTTGGCTGTTTCCGCCCGCACTGTCTTCAGAGCATGGGAGATGTCGATTCCAAGTGCCTCGCAGTTTTCTATGATCCTGCGCGCATACTCATCATCGCCGATCGTGGTGACTAACTTCGTCCCGACTCCGAGCAGTCTCAGGCTATGTGCGATATTTCTTCCTGTTCCCCCAAGCGACTGTACTATCCTGCCCGAACCGGATTCTCCTTCCACCAGTGCTTCCTCCGGCACGCCTCCGATATCGATCCCTGCGCCTCCGATGACAACGCAGTAATCCGGGCCGCTCGTCACATACCCTTTTCCAAGTATATATCCTTTTTTCATCAGGTTGGAAATATGTACTGCTGCCGAAGAGCGGGCAATCCCAGCCTTAGCCGCAAGTTCCTCCTGAGAAATCATTGGGTTCTCCATAATCCATTGAAATATCTGTGCCTCCCTATTTGTCATATATACTCCCTTCTATTTGTCAAACACCATAAAAATCAGACACGTAACAACTCAGTATGATCACGATTACGGGATATTTTAAGTCCATTGTTTGATCCAAATCGACTAGAATGGCAATTATTCCCTATTTTTTATGATAACACCACGCAAAAGCACTGTCAATGTATTAGTAAAACATAATATCTTTTTGTCCTTTTTTTCAGGACTTTTGGTGTACAATTGACTGACAGTTTGGTATACTTAGATATATCTTTTTCAAACGATCAATGAGTAAATTTTCAGGAGGATCTATATATGAGCAAGAAAAAAGTTGTTGTCGCTCTAGGACATGACGCGCTGGGTTCCACCACACTGGCACAGCTCAGCGCTGTCAAAAAGACAGCCAAGGCGCTGGCCGATCTGGTGGAGGCGGATTATCAGCTGACGATCACCCACAGCAACGGTCATCAGGTCAGCATGATCCACAAGGCAATGACCGAGCTGCACCGCATCTATATCGACTATACACCTGCACCAATGTGCGTGTGCTCCGCGATGAGCCAGGGCTATGTAGGATATGATATTCAAAACTCTTTGAAATCCGAGCTTTTGAGCCGTGGTATCTCCAAGCCTGTCAGCACGATCCTGACACAGGTAACGGTCGATCCCTACGATGAAGCCTTTTATGAACCAAAGAAAGCAATCGGCCGCTATATGTCCAAAGAAGATGCCGATACAGAAGTGAATAAAGGTAACTACGTCGTCCAGACCGAAGACGGATACCGAAGGGTTGTCGCAGCCCCACAGCCGATCGATATCGTGGAGATCGAGGCGATCAAAGCACTCTCCGATGCCGAACAGGTGGTGATCGCCTGCGGCGGCGGCGGTATCCCTGTGATCGAGCAGCAGCATGTGCTCAGGGGAGCTTCCGCAGTGATCGAGAAGGACTGTATCGCCGGAAAGCTCGCTGCAGATCTCAAAGTTGATGAACTGTTGATCCTCACCAGCGTAGACTATGTATACCTCAATTTCGAAAAAGAGGATCAAACACCCTTAACAACCCTGACCGTCGATGACGCAAAGCGTTATATCAGCGAAGGTCAGTTTGGCGAGACGGACATGCTGCCTAAGATCGTAGCTGCGATATCATACCTCGAAGCTGTTCCAAATGGCAGAGTGGTGATCACATCCCTGGACAAAACAGCAGACGCCATCAACGCCAAAGTCGGCACTGTCATCACTGTTAATTAAAAGGCTGTGCTCAAAGAATGAACAGCGGACGGCTCACGAGTCTAATCTCCAGCCGAATGGAGTACCAGTAACATCGCACCGATGATGATCCCAAAATCCCCAAGGTTAAATACGATGGAGCTGAATCTGTCATTCAGTTTTCCCAACAACCGGCTGCTGTTCTCCCCATTTATGAGATGGAATGAAAAGTAATCTACCACATACTTTCTTCTAAGCCTGTCGTATGTATTGCTGTAGGCACCCCCCAGTATCAGGGCTAGTCCGATCTTTAAGATTCCTTTTCCTTTCCTCCCAAGAGTTGCGGCAAAGACTCCTGTCACAAATGCACTGAATACCAAGGAGAGCAATGCTATAAAATACTGGTGATTATCACCAATGTTCATCATTGCTCCCCTGTTATGGTATCGTTTGACTATGATCTTTCCATCTGCCAATGGTTTTCTGCCAATAAAATCATCCTTTTCGATCTGGTGCTTGATCCAACTGTCCCCTGCCCAGAGTGACAAAAGTATCATAATATACGGCATCACTCTCACACCTTTCCTGTTTCACCGCATTTACAACTCCTACGCTATCACAGGTGTGAAAGAATGTCAATTACATTATCTCTGTGCTGTATTGTTTGCCGTATTGTTATCGTTCATGCTGCCGGTATTGTCCGCACTGCTGGTTTCTGTGCTGCTGCTCTCAACACTGCTTGTTTCCGTACCGCTTGTCTCTGTGCCTGCTGTTCCTGTATTGTTATTTCCTGTTCCTACTGTGCCTGCTGTCCCTGTATTGTTATTTCCTGTATTATCATTTCCTATTACAGTTGTACCAGTATTTCCATTCCCTGTTTCAGTGCCGTTTGACTGTCCTGGATTTGTCCCGCTTGTTGTCAGATTGCTCACGTTGAACCTTCCGTGCAGTCCACGGTAGAACTCCTCCACGCTGTCATTGATCTTAAAATCATTTGCCCGCAGGACATTGATATACTCCGCAACGACCTTCCCTAAGTTGCTGTTTGGATTCGCCTCTACAAATTGCTGATAATACTGCAGCACCTTCTCGTCAATAGCATCGTTGGAGCTGCCTTTATAAAAGTGTTCTACACCCTCTGCCCTGTCATATCCTCCGCTGATCGCGTTTGTCGCAATCTCCTCGTATATTCTTGCCGCCGCCTCAGAAGAAGTCGCATCGGGATACTTTTCCAAGTGCTGCTCAAATAGACGGGCACGCTCAAGCATCTCCGCCAGTGACATATTGATCATTTTCCGATTCTCTTCATCGGACATTATCATGGACGGCGTGTCCCCTTCCAGACGCATCAGGTCCATAAATGCGATCATATCCTCAGGCATGTACTGTCTGCTGTCCTCAAGTCCTGTAAAATCAATATTTCTGATATCATCACCAAAGCTTAAAAGCCCTGTGAAAAACCGCTTCACATCACTTTCTGCCGCTCCCACAATATTTGTATTGATGTAGTTTATGATACTGTTCGGATCTGTATCCTCATCATTGATCATGGCGTCGAACTCACTGTGATCTCCATTCGCCGTATCGGAGCCGCCTTCGCTTGCACCCTCACTGCCACTCTCATTTGTCTGGGACTGGTCCGCGCCCGTGATCGGATCCCTGTTTTCATTTCTGTTATCCCTTTTCGCACAGGCTGATACAGAAAGTGCACAGATCACACACAATGCCGCGAGTACCGCCTTGCGAACAGTGGAACATTTCCTATTCAATATACACATTTTTTTCATAATTTTCCTCCATGTGATTCCATAGTTACTGCTGCTATCTTATTGTTTGTCACTTTCGGAAAAATATTCGATGTGTCAAAATTTGGAAATTTTGGTCTTATTT
>CAJUQU010000149.1 GCA_910588595.1 uncultured Lachnospiraceae bacterium
GTTCAGACGTGTGCTCTTCCGATCTAGGACACAAGCGGCGATCGCGGGGGGAGGCTGCTGCCAGGATCTACGGGCTGGACATTCTCAGGAGGGGTGTGAACGATCTGAAGGACAACTCGACACGCTTTATCATCATCACGAATCAGAAAGTGTTTGCAAAGAAGGCTGCCAAGATCAGCCTGTGCTTCGAGGTCAGCCACGAGAGCGGTGCACTGTACCATGCGCTCTCGCATCTGATGTACAACAGCCTGAACGTGACAAAGATCGAGTCGAGGCCGATCCCGGGGAGAAACTGGGAGTACCGGTTCTTCCTGGACTTTGAGGGAAAGCTCTCGGACAGCGCGGTGCGCAATGCGCTCAGGGGACTGCGCGAGGAGACGCACAACATGAAGATACTCGGAAATTATTGACATATAAAACAAAATAGTGATACTTTTTAGGGGGAAGAGGTGTAGCTATGGCATACAAAACATTTGCGGCGATCGATGTGGGCTCCTATGAGCTCGCGATGAAAATATATGAGATTTCGAACAAAAACGGCATCAAGGAGATCGATCATATCAGACACCGGATCGAGCTCGGGACAGACTCATATTTCATGGGAAAGATCAACAATGACAGAGTAGATGAGCTGTGCAGGATGCTGAACGAATTTATGGCGGTCATGAGATCGTACAAGGTGGATGCTTACAAGGCTTATGGGACAAGCGCTATCAGGGAATCGCAGAACAGGCTGATCCTGTTAGACCAGATCGAGACATGGACGGGGATCCATATCGATGCCCTGAGCAATTCGGAGCAGCGTTTTCTCGATTACAAATCTGTGGCGTCCAGGGTGAAGGATTTCCAGAGTATTATAGAAAAGAGTACAGCTTTTATCGATATCGGCGGCGGGAGCGTGCAGATCTCGCTCTTTGACGAGGACAGCCTTGTCACGTCGCAGAATATCAGACCGGGTGTGCTCCGCATGCGGGAGGAACTGGCGCGGGTATCTTACCGGAGCTACCAGCTTGAAGATATCGTGGAGGAGATGGTCTGCGACAGTCTCGACAGCTTCCGGGAGATGTTCGTGAGGGATAAGAAAATCCAGAATGTGATCCTGGTCGATGATTACGTATCGCAGATCGTGCACAGAAATTATATCAAGACGATCAAGAAGGGGCAGGTCAGCACAGAGCATTTTCTGGAGTTTGTGGATTCCCTGAAAAAGAAAAAAGCGAGGGAGATCGCGATGTCGCTGGGGCTGGCGCAGGAGAATATCGCCCTGCTGCATCTCTCGGCGCTGATGATCAAGTACATGATCAGACTTCTGGGGGCGGAGATGCTCTGGGCGCCCGGGGTCTCCCTGTGCGACGGCATCGCCTATGAGTACGCGGAGATGAACAACCTGCTGCCGTCGGACGCGGAGAGCATGCCGCATGATTTTGAGCAGGATATTCTCGACTGCGCGAGGGATATCAACAGGCGTTACCACAGCGGAGAGTACCGCACCCGTGAGCGGGAGATGATCGTGCTGACGATCTTTGACAGCATGAAGGAGATCCACGGTCTGTCGGATCGTGACCGGCTGCTTCTGCAGCTTGCGGCGATACTGGGGGACTGCGGCAGGTTCATCAGCCTGGCGAGCGTCGGCGAGAATTCTTACAACATTATCACCGCGACGGAGATCATAGGGCTGTCCCACGTGGAGCGCGAGGTTGTGGCGAGTACCGTGAAATACGCGACAGAAAAATTTGATTACTACCATATCATGGACGACAACGCGTCGCTTGACCGGGAGGCATATCTGAAAATAGCGAAGCTGACAGCCATCATCCGGCTCTCGGATGGGCTGGATCTGAGCAACCGGGGAAAATGCAGCAAACTGAAAGTCGTGAACAAAAATGACGAGCTGGTGCTGACCGTGGAGACGAACGCGGACATGACGCTGGAGTTTGGACTGTTTGACAAGTACGCTGCCTTTTTCGCGGAAGTGTACAATATCAAGCCGGTTCTGAGACAGAAAAAGAGCAATATATAAGAGCGTAATATAGAGCGCAATATATCGTAATGGGGGAATAGACATGGGCGATAAGAACAGTAAATCGGACAACAAGTATGACTATGGCAGGTCTGAATATTATTATAACAGGGAACTGAGCTGGCTCGCCTTCAACAACCGCGTGCTGGGCGAGGCGAGGGACAAGGAGATCCCGCTGTTTGAGCGGATCAAATTTCTGAGTATCACGGCTTCCAATCTCGACGAGTTTTTTATGGTGCGTGTGGCGTCGCTGAAGGATATGGTCAATGCCGGGTACACGAAGAAGGATATCGCCGGGATGACGCCGGCAGAACAGTTAGAGGGGGTGAACCGGGCGACGCACGAGCTTGTCGGTCTGCAGTACCTGGTCTACAATAAGTCGCTGCTGCCGCTGCTTGCGCAGAATGGGCTTGCGGTGGTAGAGAGCCATGAGGAGCTGACGAAAAAGGACTGTGCCTTTGTCGACAGGTATTTTCAGGATTATGTGTACCCGGTGCTCACACCGATGGCGGTGGACTCGTCGAGACCGTTCCCGCTGATACGGAATAAATCCCTGAACCTGGGGGCTTTGGTGTCGAGGAAGACGGTAAAGAGCAGGAGGCACCTGTTCAACAAGAAGTCGGTCCAGGGGAAAGAACTGGAGTTTGCCACCGTCCAGGTTCCGAGCGTGCTCCCGCGCATCATACAGCTGCCGGAGGCGGCGGATGGGACAAAGCGCGTGATCCTGCTTGAGCAGATCATCGAGCGGAACATGGACAAGCTGTTTCTAAACTACAATATAGAGTGTTCTTTTCCGTTCCGGATCATGAGAAATGCGGATTTCTCGTTTGATGAGGACGAGACGGAAGACCTGTTGAAGGAGATCGAAAAGCAGCTCAAGAAGAGACAGTGGGGACAGGCGATCCGGCTCGAGGTCGAGGAGGGGATCGACAGGCGTCTGCTCGACATCATCAGAAAGGAACTGATGATCGACGAGCGGGATATCTACAGTATTCCCGGACCGCTGGATCTCACATTCCTGATGAAAATGTACGGGATGGAAGGGTTTGAGCATCTCAAGTACAGTCCTTATACACCGCAGCCCGTGCCGGAGATCGAGGCGGACGATGACATCTTTGAGCGGATCAGGGAACAGGATATTCTCCTGCATCATCCCTATCAGACGTTTGCGCCCGTCGTCGACTTCATCAAGCAGGCGGCAAAGGATCCCAGGGTGCTCGCCATCAAGCAGACGCTGTACCGCGTCAGCGGCAATTCCCCGATCATCGCGGCGCTCGCGCAGGCGGCGGAGAACGGCAAACAGGTGACGGTGCTGGTCGAGCTGAAAGCCCGCTTTGACGAGGAGAACAATATTGTGTGGGCGAAAAAGCTGGAGCAGGCGGGATGCCACGTGATCTATGGCCTGGTGGGGTTGAAGACGCACTGCAAGATCACGCTGGTGGTGAGGCGCGAGGAGGAAGGCATCAGGCGCTATGTGCATCTGGGTACAGGCAACTACAACGATGCCACCGCCAAGCTCTATACCGATCTGGGGATCCTCACCTGCAACGAGGCGATCGGCGAGGATGCGACGGCAGTCTTCAACATGCTGTCCGGCTACTCGGAGCCGCTTGGCTGGAATCATCTGGCGCTGGCACCGTTGTGGCTGAAGGACAGGTTTCTGTATCTGATCAACAGGGAAAAAGAAAACGCGGTCGAGAAGCGCCCCGCCAGGATCGTGGCGAAGATGAACTCCCTGTGCGATCCGGATGTCATCAGGGCACTGTACGAGGCGGCGGCAAAGGGTGTGAAGATCCAGTTGATCGTCAGGGGGATCTGCTGTCTCAGGACAGGTGTGGAGGGCACGAACGACAATATTGAGGTGCGCTCCATCGTCGGGAATTTCCTGGAACACGCGAGGATATTCTACTTTGAGAACGCGGGTGATCCGGAGCTGTATATGGCGAGCGCGGACTGGATGCCAAGAAACCTGGAGCGGAGGGTCGAGATCCTCTTCCCGGTGCTCAATGCCGATCTGAAAGAGAAGGTGTGGCATGTCCTTGAGGTGCAGCTGAGTGACACGTGCAAGTCCCAGTTCCTCCAGGCGGACGGGAGCTACCGCAAGGCGGAAAACAGGACGGACGGCAAGGAAAAGAACGCTGTCAACGCGCAGGAACTGTTCTGCAGGGAATATGTGTCGCTGGCGGCGAAAAAGGAAAAAGCGGGGCAGCAGGCGCGCACGTTTAAGCCGGAGTACAACCAGGCGATACAGAACTGACAGGAGTGTAGCTTATGGTAAAATATATACTTGCATCAAATTCCCCGAGGCGGCGTGAGCTCTTAGAACAGGCTGGGATATGCTTTGAGATCTCACCGGCGCAGGGGGAGGAGATCAGCATGGGAGATCTCCCGGCAGACATCGTGGAGGAGCTCTCCTGCAAAAAAGCAACTGAGGTGGCGCAGCGGTATCTGCAAAAGTATGAAAATGACACAGTTGTCATAATCGGGGCGGACACGGTTGTGGCGTGCCAGGGTGAGATCATGGGGAAACCCAGGGATCAGGCGGATGCGTCGGCAATGCTCGCAAAACTGCAGGGCGGCACGCATCAGGTGTACACGGGTGTGACGTTTATTGTGCTGGAACGAGGGCAGGGGGAACGAGGGCAGAAGGTCGTAACTTTTCATGAGCGGACAGATGTCAGCATGTACCCAATGACGCCGGAACAAATCGCGGCGTATGTGGCGACCGGGGAGCCGATGGACAAGGCGGGCGCCTATGCGATACAGGGAAAGTGTGCAGTCTATATCAAGGGGATCAACGGGGATTACAATAACGTTGTCGGACTGCCTGTCGCGAGGCTGATGCATGAACTTTTTAAAAGACAATTGGCCTGATTGCTGAAAAAGGGTTTACAAAATAGTATAGATACTGTTACATTGGTATTGGGAATTTATGGAACAACGAATTGTCCATAGATCAAAATTTATTATAAAAGGAGATCATGAAGTATGCACGAGTATGATGAGGCGGTACTGAACTGTTTTTTGGAAAACCAGCTTCAGCTAGTACCGGAAAAGGTAGCAGAGAATATTGATGAGGCGGAGGCATTTCTTGAGGAGTGCATGGCTGTAGTCGTTGATTCGCTCGACGAAGTATGGAATTACTTTGATGAGCAAGGGATCGACTTAGAAGGTCAGGAAAAGGAAGCGATAGCGGACGCACCGGAGGTATTCGATATCGGGGATGGAAGATACCTCATAGTAGAAAGCTAAAGGATAGGTAGACAAGGTGAAAAGAAAAACAAATATTTCAGTATGGCAGTTACGGTTATTTGAGGGGTTTGACAAGGATGTCATGGTCATGCAGCGCGATGAGGACGAAGTCTTCGACGATGCGATCCATGTATTTTTTGAGAAAGAGTACTATGATGCCTATGTCGAGAAAGCCGCCAGATACAGCAGTCATCGATATGCGTACCACGAGGACAAGCTCGGTGAGGTGGTCAATCAGATCTTTGACGAGGATATTTCCGGACTGGTGCTACACATAAGCACGGCTGGAGATGGCGCCCCGAAAAATGTGCTCAGCGATGAGAAATATATCGCAGCGAAAGAGCTTCTGGCATTGAAGGATGCGGCGGACAGCTATCATTTTCTCTATACAGCGTCGATTGACAGATGCAGCAAAGAAGATGCAGTTGCGCGTCTGTGGACCAAAAACGTCTATATCATAGGACAGCTGCCGGATTTCAGGGTGAAGCCCAAGGAGGGTGAGAAGCCTGTATTTGAGCTTATGACGATGAAGCGGAAGATAGATGGCGGGGATGCGGCGGACGAGTACGATTATGAGTCGCTGAAAGTCTTTTTGACGATGGACAGCGCCATGCATTTTAACCCGGACAAAAAGCCAGTCAACAAATATAAGCTTGCCATGCTGTCACAGCTGATCAGGGGAAAACTGCAGGTGATCATTGAGCCGCACAGAAATTACTGGCTTGAGTATGATCCCGCCGCAATTGACCTTGCCGGTCATCTGGATATACCCAATTACGATGAAGAGATGGTGCGGGCAAGGATCCGTGAGTATACGCAGCTGGACAAGGTATACATCCTGCTGGCGCCCCTGCACAGCGATTATCTGTTATCATGCGGCAATCCGCTGTTGTTGAAACCGGACGATCGAAATATTCTGATGTACCTGTTTGAACAATACGATGATGCTGTCAGCTATGTGCTGCAGAATCCCATGACGATGCCTGTATTTGACAGTGCATTTCCGATCGGTGTCCTGGATCAGAAAAATAAGCTGTACAATTTGGAGACGGTGCTTGCGGTTGCTGCAGAGCTCGGTGTTACCGGGGTGAACCTTGATTTTGATACAGTGCATGCGATCGGCTGCAAAATGGATTATATCCGGGAAGTGACAGGATATCAGCGCGATGTGGAAGCGTTTTTGTCCGGGAGGGAGCTGGCGCAGGTCATGCGTGAGGAGGAAGACGGAAAGAAGTACCGCATGCCAGCCATACCATTCTGTGACAGAGACAATGAATACTATGTGAGCGGGGAGCGCAAAGCGGAACTGATAACGCATATGGACAATGACTCTGATCAGGGATTTGCGTACGTGGCAGGATGCACTGTCAGCGAAATGATCGTCATGATGCAGGAGGCAGCAGCGCGTTTTGACACTGCAAGGAAGGCATCCGATGAGGAGAATGTAGAGAAGTACGTACAACTCATGAACAGGATCACCTTCTTTTTGACAGAGGCACTGTGTGAGAGACCGTATATCTATACATTGCGGAAGGACAACGGTGACTTTATCCTGAAGAATAATATCGCGTATCTGATCGTGACGAATCGTTATGAGACAGGCAGGAAAAGTGAGGGAAGACTCGTTCCCGCTGGGATCGACAACCCGCAGTTCATGCAAAAGCTGTGCGAGACCAGCAAGGTGGCGTTGCTGACAGACGGACCAAGTGCGCTGTGTATGATGGATACCAAACTGATGAGCGAGGTGGCAAAACAGTGGAAAAACGCAGAACCGCTGCGTGAGGAACTGATGATCTATATGACGCAGGGATGTGGCCTCTCTCATACTGAAGCAGTGTATTATTATCGGAGACTTCGGACGGAGAACAGCATCTTCATCGAGTTTGTCTCCGCTGTCAGAGACGGGGCATATCCGACGATCGGAATGCTGACGATCGAAGGGTTCACCGCACAGGCACTTGCTGAGGCACATGGATTCAATATGCTGCAGGCATACGATGCCCTGCTGACGCTGAAGGAGGACCCGGCAAATGCAGAGCGATATAAGGCAGAGGCTGTGCGCGGTCGGCTTAATGATCCCGCTGAATCTGATGATGACGATTCCGACAGTTCTGATAAGAGAGGGCTTTTTGGGAAGTTGTTCAAAAGATGATTCGAGGAAGCTGCCGTACGGAAGGGTAAAAGTCTAAAATCTCCTTGAAAATCCGCTTCTTTTATGTATAATAGTAAGAGTGCGTAACCAAAATATGTTTTAATTAAGAGGAAGTTATCATGATAAGTGCAAACAATGTAACCTATAGAGTTGGGAAGAAGGCATTATTTGAAGATGTCAATATCAAATTTACAGAGGGAAACTGCTATGGACTGATCGGTGCGAACGGGGCAGGCAAATCCACTTTCTTGAAGATCCTGTCGGGAAAGCTGGAGACGACTAAAGGGGATATCGCGATCACACCAGGGCAGCGGCTTTCTGTGTTGGAGCAGGATCACTTCAAGTATGACGGGTATCCTGTCATGGATGTCGTGATCATGGGAAATGCCCGTCTCTATGAGATCATGAAGGAAAAGGACGCGATCTATGCCAAGGAGGATTTTACGGACGAAGATGGGATCCGTGCAAGCGAGCTTGAGGGAGAGTTTGCCGAGATGGACGGCTGGGAGGCAGAATCCAATGCGGCGCAGCTGTTGAACGGTCTTGGGATCGACACGGATATTCACTATTCCCTGATGAAGGATTTGAACGGCAGCGATAAGGTAAAGGTGCTGTTGGCTAAGGCGCTCTTTGGCAACCCGGATATCCTGCTGCTCGATGAGCCGACCAACCACTTGGATCTCGATGCGATCGCGTGGCTTGAGGAGTTTTTGATCAACTTTGAAAACACGGTTATCGTTGTGTCGCATGACCGCTATTTCCTGAACAAAGTATGTACCCAGATTGCAGATATCGATTACGGTAAGATCCAGCTGTATGCAGGAAACTACGACTTCTGGTATGAATCCAGCCAGCTGCTCGTCAAGCAGATGAAGGAGGCAAACAAGAAGAAAGAGGAGAAGATCAAGGAACTGCAGGAGTTTATCTCGCGCTTCTCCGCAAATGCGTCCAAGTCAAAGCAGGCGACATCGAGAAAGCGTGCGCTGGAGAAGATCGAGCTCGATGACATCAAGCCGTCGAGCCGCAAGTATCCCTATATTGATTTTCGCCCTGACCGCGAGATCGGAAATGAAGTGCTGACGGTCGAGAATCTCTCCAAGACGATCAACGGGGAGAAAGTGCTTGACAATATTTCATTTATCTTAGGGCGTGAGGACAAAGTTGCGTTTGTTGGTGGAAACGAGCTTGCCAAGACGACGCTCTTCCAGATCCTGATGGGTGAGATGGAGCCGGACGAGGGCAATTATAAGTGGGGTGTCACGACTTCTCAGGCTTATTTTCCAAAAGATCCGACGAATGAGTTCAATAACGATTACACTATCGCGGACTGGCTGATGGGCTATTCGCCGGTGGACGATATCACATATGTGCGCGGTTTCCTGGGGCGTATGCTCTTTGCAGGGGAGGACGGTGTGAAGAAGGTCAAGGTGCTCTCCGGCGGTGAGAAGGTGCGCTGTCTTCTGAGCAAGATGATGATCAGCGGTGCGAACTGCCTGGTCCTTGATGAACCCACGAACCATCTTGATATGGAGTCCATCACGGCACTCAATAACGGCTTGATCAAGTTTCCCGGGATGGCGATGTTTGCCTGCCACGATCACCAGTTTGTGGAGACGACTGCAAACCGTATCATGGAGATCCTGCCGGGTGGTACACTGATCGACAAGATCACGACATATGACGAGTATCTTGCAAGCGATGAGATGGCTAGCAAGAGAACTTCCGTGTACACTGCGGAGGCGGAG
>CAJUQU010000150.1 GCA_910588595.1 uncultured Lachnospiraceae bacterium
TCGTTTATATGGCCTGTTTTTCTGTTGCATCTTCAGTGAGTTTCCGAGACTACTCCTTAAATCCTTATTTGCCATCCCCATTTTCATGCAATGTAGCTGGATTTTGCGATTTCTATCGCATGGTCATAACTGCAAGCCTTTCCGTAATTCTTTTGGCTTTCATAGTTCTCACCAAACTTATTTTTTATTTCCTCTGCTCGCCTGAAATATTGGTTCTTTTGCTGTTCCAACCGCTCTATAACCTTATCCACATCATAGGCAGTCGGAACAGCATTAAGAAAAGCCTTTATTCCCTTACCCGAAAACGTGCATTCTTCGTTAATCTCAATCTTATCTACGTCAATCAGTCTCATTATTCCTTTTCTCCCATTCCCACTCAAACCACTTTTCTATCTCCATTAAAAGCTTTTCATTATCGTTTACCAGAAGTCCAAGCGGTTTCCAACAGCGGATAATATCAAACGTAGCAAAACTCGGATTCCATTCTTCTGAACGTTCAACGCTTCCACCTGCGAACAGCTATTCAGCAGTTCCACATCTTTTTCCAACATTTCCCCGTTTTTTTCTGGTTATAATATTCTTTTCGGCTTTTTGTAACATATCAATCAAAATGTCGGATGCAATTTTGCCTTCTTCCTCTTCTGGCATCCGCTCCATTGCATCCAACGCAATCCCCAATGCCCATCTTTGCTTTTTTGATAAATACATATGTTTCCCCTATCAGTGCTTTTTGGAGTTTGTTTATTGTTGCTCGGATATTCATGATTTTAGTAACCTTTTATTTATCAATTTTTTCACCACGCATAAACCTTATCAACTGCATAGTTTTTTCTCGCTTTTTCTTCTCTTTATCCCGTTTTTCCCAAGCCTTACGATTTTCTTCTATCTGTTTTTTCGACCATGCCATTATCAACCCTCCAATTCTTTTAGCTGCGATACCAGTTTGTGGCATCTTTGCAGGACAGACATTGTAAACACATTATCTTTTTCCTCTTGGCTCATTATGGCGCATTTAATTTCAATTAAATCTTTTTCTATATATCTCTCTCCATATTTCCCTCCACAATCCCCCTAAATCCCCTAATGATATTCTACAGGAGATTTTAGGGGGAGTTGTACCAAACTTAACGGTTAATATATTCCTCTGGTATTTCAAATTCAAGTTTTCCATTTTTATAAATTCCATATATTTTTGTTTTGTTTGGTATTTTTGCTATATGTCCATTTTGAAACTGTTTTCCAGATATTCTCTGATGTCCTTTCACGTAATCGTGCAATCCAATTTTCATCGTTAAAATCCTATCTGATCCAGTCTATAATCTTTTGTACTGGTATTGTTATTGTTTCCCAAGTATCCAGATGATAAAATGTCACTTTCGTGTCTGTCATCTCTTCTATCCCGCCTTTTAACAATTCACCCGCCTTTGCGTATTGGCTGATTATCCACTCATACAGAGCTGTTGGTTTCTGTGTTGGGTGTATGCGTCTTTCGTTCAGTTTTTTATTACCCTGCTGCACAGTACCCTCTGCGATTGATTTGCCCTGCATCATTCCTCGCCACAAAAATCTAACCATGTCAACACGGTTATTTGTGGAATTGTAGGCTATCTCTGCCCCGCACTGGTTGGCACCATCATTACATTTATCCCAGATGATCCTTCCGCCCGAAAGCGGATAGTCAAAATAATTGCAGCCCCAAATGATCTGGTTTTTCGAAACCCTCATAAGCTCGTCAAAGTATTCTTTTCCAGCTGGTTTATTGTCCCAGCCACGGTTTTCATACCCATCGTGTCTGACATATATCCTGCTGCCATTTTTCTGTTTTACATACCCGCTGCGGTTTTTCCCTCCATGCTCTTTCCTTCCATACGGCGGATCTGCAATGGCAAGCTCAAAATACTTATCAGGTATTTCTTTCATCGCCTCCATGCAGTCCATATGGTAAAGTCTGTTTAATTCAAACATACTCCGGCACCTTCCCTGTATACTCTTTCCGGCACCAGTCAAGATATTTGCTGTTGCATTCTCTGGTGCCGGAGCATGTCCCGCATTCGCCGTATGCCTCCTCGCAGACCGTGCAGTTAAATATACCTTCCGCCCCACTTGTTGACATCTCCGTATCATCTGCCAGGTTGAGCAGCCCTATTTCGTCCAGTCCTGCCACGGTAGTGGCTATCATCTGTTTCATGTGCTCAAAATTTGTCATACTAACTCCCATTCGCCCGCTTCGGCGGGCTCTCCAATCAGGATGGTGAAATCCCTGATTTCACGCTATCTGCCTCCCGGATCATTCCCGCACTGATCCCGTTTTCTATATAGTCCCATGTATGGTTTACGGCGGAAATTTTCTTTTGCATCCTCCGTTGTGCTGTTTTCCTGCTCTTTCCGCTTTATACGGCATAGACGCCTTCTGTGGCTGTTCAGCAATTCTTTTGCAGTCGTTTCTATCAATTTCTCTCCTTTCCCCATGCCCCTTTTATGGAGCATGGCTTTATCATGACTCTTGTGATATATAAAACCCCTTTTTTAACAGGAGTCAAAAGGGCACATAATTTCTTCCGAATATCGTTTTGAAATTTAATTCTTGATACTCTTTCTCAAAAACTTCCTGCGCCATTCCTTTTAACCTGATGTCAATATCATGGTTTCGGTGTACAGCCTCTGGTCCACCGTCGTATGTATGATGCTCCGCACAGAGATACACTTTCAGACCATACTTTTCTGACATTTTCCTGTTTGCAGTACCGTAAAACACATGATGCTCCTGCGTCTGCTTTCTTCCATGGTCATCATGTAGCAGCATACACAGGTAGCATGTCCCGTCCTGCTTGTTATGTAGTATGCTTTTCAACCTTTCTCCTCCACTTTCTATCAAATTCCCTCTCTGCCAGCTCGGGTGAAAAGAAATAATTTATTCCGATCATATCCGCTGGGAGAAACATGCTTTCCTCTGTTTCCATGTATACTTTTTCTTTATCTATACGGAATCCGGTTATCACATAGATATTCACTTTTTCACCGATGACTGAATACAGCCTGGCACCGATGCTGCACGGGACAGCTACATTGTGCTGTTCTTTTTTTTCGATCAACTTTATAGCCTCATTCAATGTGGCAAAATCCTTTTCATTGTCTGTGGTCATCATCATTTCTGTGAGATTTTTGACTACTTCGCTGGTGTTCATCAGTCTTTCTCCTTAAATCTTCTGGCGTGATACGTTCTTGATTTCCTTTTTGATATCCAACAGTCCGTTTGTGTCCATACTGATACTTACCTTTATTACCTGATTGATCTGGATATTCATTTTCTTGATTTTTTCATAGCAAATATGGATTGACATGGACTTGATCAGATCGAGGATTTCATCATCTACAGGTGCATCAGATTCTTTTCCGAGTAATGTATTTACCTTCTCGTCAACACTCTCAACACGTTGTTTCCGTTTTGCTTCGTACTGCGCTTCCGGACACTGGCACGTTTCTATTGCCAGTTCCCGTAAAAGCTCCTCGTTTCTCACCATGTCAAGAGTTGCCTCTGCAGCCATTCCCTGATGACAGTATGGACAATATACTGTGACCGTCCCGTATTCCCCACCCTGCTTTTTCTGATCTTCTATGATATCCTTCAACATATGGTTCCCTCCTGAAATGCATCCAGTATGTATGTCATGCCATCCCGGATTATCTTGGATCTCTTATACTGCAGTTCGTCATCTTCCGAAAGATCTCCAAACTTCCTTATCCGCTCAAACTGACGTATCATTGTAACCTGTTCGTCGTAAATCTGTCTTACCTCTTCCAGCGCATAACCTACTCCACGTGGCTGTAAAATTTCTGTCCTTTCAGCAACAGTATCTTTTTTATTCTCTTCGTTCTCCACTGCTGCAGGCTTGCTTTCCGCTCTGTCGGCGACAGTCTGTTCAAGATCTCTGTCCTCTGCCGCCGGCTGCGGAATTATCTCTTTACTGGTGTCCAAGTTGGACACGGTTTCATTGCCATTTGCCTGATCCAAAGACACACTCCCGTATACTTCTCCGGTGTCCAAGTTGGACACGGTTTTTGTATCTTTGCTTTGTTTTAATGCTTCGATGTCAGCCAGTGTCATCGGTTGCTTTTTTAATGCCTCCTCCTGCTGCCCCTTATCAAGACCAGCCAGTCTGGACGCTACAGATAACCCGATCTGTCCATTTTTAAAAATCTCCATCGCTCCCGGCACCAGATTGTTATAAATGCTTTGGTATCTTCCAACCTGCCCGTCTCCACATTTCATTTCCTTTGCAATTTCCGCACGCAGGGCACGCCCTTTCAGCTCTTCATTGTCAAGCATTGCCGGGAGGATCTTTGACAGCCTTACGGCCTGCATCATCTTTTCATAGTGACTGCTTTCGCTGGCTGTGCTGTTGGTACAGATCACTATGTACTCGGCAATCATTTCAAGCATCCTGTCATCTTCAACATCACCCTGCTCTGCAAGTATCTTCTCGGATATCTTTTTTGCCATCAGCCCGCTCATGTCGATCACGATGCAGGGAAGAAATTCAAACTCTTTATATCCGCGATCCACATTATAGACACTGGCACGTTTGCGCTTATGTCCGGCTAATATCTCATACTCACTCATGTCGGTCTTTCTTACGATCAACGGCTGCAGTATTCCGCCAGCAATCAACATGGTATCGGCAAGCTCTTCCACCTCGTCCTCACTTCTGGTATAAAAATTCAATGCGGATTCTTTCAGCTTCGTATGATGTATCTGTTGTACCTTTATCTGTCTGGTTTTTGACTCTCCAAGATCCCCGCCTTTTTCCTTTATCAGTTTACTTAGACTTCCCATGACATCACTCCTCAATCAAAGACAGAATCTCTTTGGTCAGCTCAAGATAGTCTGCTGTCACTTTGCTGTTTTTCCGATGTTTCAGCAGTGGTTTTCTGACTTTCTTATCCTCTGCGCTTTCGCATACTGCCGAACGGCTTATTATTGTATCAAAAATGATATATGTATCCTGCTCTATCAGATCCATGATCCTGTTGAGACTTTTCTTCTGGTTGTCGAACATTGTAAGGAGACACGCATAATTGAGATCTGGCTGATATTCCCGTTTCTGCGCAGCATCCTCAAGATAATCCCGCATCAGTTCCAGTCCATTTATGCAAAAACCTGCTGCCTTAAAGGGAACTATCACCAGATCTGCAGCGTGCAGCGCACTCAATGTCAGAAACTGCATGGTCGGCTGGCAGTCTATGATCACGTAATCATATCTGTCTGCCATACTGTCGATCTGTCTGCGGAGCTCATTGTGATTCAATCCGCGTACATCAGATTCCCTGTTGACACGTTCCAGCTCCGCCATTGATGGAATCACATCAAGATTTTTGTATTTACTGCGCCTTATCAGACTCTTTATAGTCTTCCCGCTATATATCCTGAGAAGTGTTTCCGCATTCGGATTATACTTCCACAAGATGTAGCTCGCATTTCCCTGCGGATCGGCGTCAATCAGCAGTACCCGCTTCCCCTCCCCTGCTGCCAGATTGTATGCAAGGTTCACTGCCGTTGTCGTCTTGGCACAGCCTCCCTTATAGTTACTCACCACTATTACTTTCATTCCTCTTCTCCCTCCTGCCTGGCATTAGGACAGCTGCATCTGCTGCCAGTTAGTGTTTTACTTATGCGGAGGCACTTATCCACAATCCCCTGCATTAACCGTCTCCCACTTGCTTTTTATCCTGATCTCCGTATAGTAAAAGTAACTCATGCCATTGTAGCGATTGACACCTGTTCGAATACTGTTCTTATCAATGTAGAATCCTTCCCTTGGTTTCGGTCCCTCCTGAATGATCTTCCGCATTGTCCAGTGACTATACTTTTTTTCATTGTCTTTACCGAATACGTCTTCTGGGCGTACCAGATTTTTGCTGGTGGAATAACTAAGGCACCTCTTCCTGTCCTCTTCCGGCAGAAAGCTTAGCTGTCCTTCTGTTTCATCGTCTTTGCTCTTCTTGGTCAGATAATCTGCAAGCTGCTCATAGCCACCTTCTTCCCGCAGGCTCTGAAAATTAATGCCTGCCCTTCCCCACAGCTCCTTACAAATCAGATCAACATTTTGTATCGTCCTTGGACGGTTGATCAGTATATGTACATGTATGCCGCCATACCTTCCGATCTCGATCCGGCGGATCCATTTCAACTGTTCCCCCGCTCTCTTGTACCTTTTCCGAAGTTTCTCTGTCCAGTCCTGCACATCTTTGAGCACTTCCTTTGACGTCTTCCTTGTACCTCTCGGATATTTCAATGTGAGCCACAGATCCCACGGGTGAAAGTTCAATATTATGGTTCGGCGCACCCTCTTTGCTTTATTGGTCAGATTCTGTCTTGCGATCTGTTCAGGAGTCGCTTTCACCCGTGCTGCCCTTTTTTCTCCCTTGGCACCGTAATTTCCGACGAAGCTGTATTCATAATCTATTACATCACCCATATCATATGTTTTTTTGAAATACGCCATCGGTACGAATCTCCATCTTTAATATAGTTAGAATGTTTCCAACAGGCCATCTAAGCCTTGATTTTACTAGCTTTTAGCATGTACTAATTGCTGTTGTTAATTGTGTACTTGTATTTTATAGTACTACGATATTTTTTTAAATAAAACACTATACTTGTGCACCCCCCTGCGCGACACACAGGTACATTTTCCCCGTGGTCGCTATAGGAACTTAGTGAGAAATCAGCGACACACCAGCATATGTGTCGCGCAGGAGGTACAGGCAAGCATTCTTATGCATTATCACCCCCTCCTAATCTGCTGGTTTTCTATTTTCTGCTGTCTCTGTTGTTGTTTTTCAAACAACTCTGTATCAAAGATGATCGGACTATTGCGGCGTGTCGGATCCTGCTTCTTGGCAAACGTCTGTCCCTTTGTCCGATATTGTTTCATGAGATACTCTTTTGTGTAGCCGAGCTTTACCAGCTCACCCAGCCGCATGATTCTCTTGGGGTATTTTGATGGCTCTTCTGCCTCTCTTTGCTGCTTTATCTGAGCTTCCAGTGCCGCTATTCTTTTTTCTAATGCAGAATCTCTTTTTTCACTTTCCACAAGAATCTTCGCTAATCGCTTCTCCAAATCCTCTCCTGTCCCTGTCAAAATGTTCTCACCTCCTACTTTCCCACCAGCTCCGGCTCGTCCGCCCAGCTCTCATCCAGCTCTTTCAGCTGCATCCTCTTGACCATGTAGCCAAGGATAAATGCTTTTTCTACTTCTGACTTCTTTACAAAATTCTCTGCAGTACGCACTGCCGATTCTTTCTTTTCCTGATCCATATATTCACCTCCTGTCGTTGTCTTTTTCCTGTTTCTCCCTTATACTGTCCTTACAGGCTCCCGCCAGAGCCGAGTACAGAAGAAAGGAGAAATTCTTCATGTGGACATACCATACTTCTATTGGTCTTTTAAAAATTGTCAAAATACAAGGAACATATTATTTTATGCTCGGTCATGATGAAACTGCATGGACTGGACATACCAATCCACAGGTAGTAGCCGATGATGTGTATTGCCACGTTACTGGCTGTCCAGCATGGGACAATTCCAACATCACCGGACCAACCGATCTGTCAGAATGGAAGAAATGTTAACAATATGGCAATTCATTATCAGTATTATTCCTTATTGCTAGGATCTTCCCTTCTGTCACAATGAGCTGTAAAAGTGCATAACAATCCTTGTCAGTCATTGACTGTGGTGATTGCTGATACTGCTCAACCTTTTGTAAAATGACATTCTCAGCTTTATCGAGAATGTCATTTTTCTTAGTTGCCTCACTCTCTTTATCCATGTACTCACCTCCTCGTTATCCAAAAGCAATTGTGTGTTAGCTTTGATTACATTATATTTAACATAGTTAATTATGTCAAGACTTTTTTGTTATCTATGTTTACTTTTTTATTGACTAACTAAAACTTACATGTTATTATCTGTCTATGGAGGTGTGAAAGAATGACGGAGGGTGAGAGAATAAAGCAAATTCGCAAAGAAAATCGTATGACTTTAGAACAATTTGGAAATATATTAGGAGTAACTAAAGTTGCCATATCTAATATCGAAAACGGCAAACGCAATGTAACAGAGCAGATGCGAAAATCCATCTGTCGTGAATTTAATGTTGATCCTATCTGGCTCACTACAGGAGAAGGGGATAAACATATTGACCAAGCTGTTGAATCGATTGCAATACTAGATAAAATTCTTCATAATGAGAGCAAGCTTGCAAAGACCATGTTTAAGATGTTTGCCCAGTACACGCTTGAAGATTGGAAAGACCTTGAACGTATTGTAAACAAGAGCGCCGAATACATAAAAATGCTTGAAACTAAAGATGAATCTGATGAAAATAAGATTTGATTTATAAGAAAGTATATGTGATATTGTAAATGACAAGGCAATACCAATAGACAGTTAGCCTAGTTAATAAGTTACTAAGATATAAAAATAACCACAAACTTGCCAGGGTCAGCGGTTATTTTTATGCCTATTTCCTGCTGCCGACTGCATAGCCCAATGCAAAAAAAATTAATAGAATATTGCAATCATAATCTGCATATGCTATAATGCCATTAGGCAAATGAGAGTAGTGCTCCATGACAGCACACAAAGCGAAAACCCTTGGGTGGTCAGACCCAAGGGTTTTCTTTTAGGCTAATTGTCGCTGTCATCTCCATCTAGCCATTTGCAGATATAATAAACAACAATACCTGCTATGATGGAAACCAAAAATGAGAGTAACATATCCATGACATCACACCCCCTTTCTGTTGCCAGATTGGGAGCGACAACGGTGTTATTATAGCATATTTACCATGATGCCGCAACTTGAAAAGCACCGCCAGTCAGACTTTTCCCTTTAAATAACAGTATACTAAAAAATTGTATATTTCCTTGAACCTGCTTTCCTCAATTAGATCCAGCAGTTTTATGATTTTTTCCTTATAACTCATATATTTCACCTGCTGCCTTTCTCTTAGATTCACACTGCCACGTTAATATAGGCTTATGTTATGATAATATGGTATCATAGCACAAGGGATAAAATCTACCTCAGATCGGAAGAGCGTCGTGTAGGG
>CAJUQU010000151.1 GCA_910588595.1 uncultured Lachnospiraceae bacterium
AGCTTGTATAATATAATTAGGTGTTTATGTAATATTTTTAATGGAGGTAGTAAATGAAAAAGAAATTTTCAGTATGGGCAGTGCTTTGCCTGATTTTTGTATGTCTGATGCAGATGACGGCAGCCGCGGCACAATCCGTGACGATCCATCAATGCATCATCAGTGGTACAAATCAGATCACGGTCGTTGCAGCAGCGCCCGCAGCAGTACCAAGTGATGATAACAACTATTATTTGTTTGAGCTGAAGCCCTATCAGAATGAGATTGGAAACAGACAGGATTTCTGTGCGACGGCGGTGAAGGAAGGAACAGTTACTTTTGTCACCACACTGGATCAGGGAACGGCTGTCTCAAAACTTTTTTCCAAGTTTATCGTGGCAGTGAAGTCTGGTAATGTATTCAGGCCAGTGAGCCAGGAGTTCTATATCACCAATCCTGAGGCGATCGCGACGCACACTGCGGTCAATCCTGTGACGACCTCGATCAAGGGTATCACAGCCGACAACGCGGGGATCATGTCGCTGGCTGATCTGGGTGTGCAGCATGCGAGCTACGAGCTGGCGATCGATCGTTTTTTCCTGCCGGGAGCGGGTGTTCCCTATACATATAACGGAAAGGCGTACAGTTTTAACCAGTCGGTAGTGGCGGAGTATGATATGATCATGTCGCTGTTTGCATTACAGCAGGTAGAGGTCACGATGAATGTTGTCAACTCCTATAATGATGCGACACTCATGACGATAAAACCTTCTGGACGTGTGAAGGGGTACAGGCATTATGCGTTCAATACGGACGAGCAGCAGGGTGCGGAGGCGATCGAGGCGCTGATGTCTTTCCTGACAGTCCGCTACAGCAACCCGGCGACGGGACTGGTCTCTAACTGGATCATAGGAAATGAGGTAAACAACAATAATCCGTGGTATTTTGCAGGCAATTACAACGTGTCTAATTTTACGCTGGAGTATGAGAAGGCATTCCGCATGTGCTATAACGCTATAAAGAGTGAAAACGCAAATGCACGTGTTCTGACCTGTATCGACCAGAGGTGGACGTGGGAGGACGGCACTGCAAACCAGTATGGTGCCAAGAAATTTATCGATGCGTTTACGACAGATGTGACTTTACATGGAAATGTGGATTGGGGTGTTGCATGGCATCCGCATCCGGTTCCGCTGACTGCGGCGAAGTTTTGGAATATGCCTTCAAATTATAAGGCGCTTAGATTGATCGATCATACGCCAAATACCAAGATGATCAATCCTCAGAATATGGAAGTATTTACAAACTACATGACACAGCCCGCCTACCTTGCGCCGAACGGGCAGGTGCGTTACATCTGTATATCTGAGATATTGTTCAATTCACAGACCTCCAACGAAGCAACACAGGCAGCTTCGTTTGCATATGCATATAAACTTGCTGAACAGAATCCGTACATCAAGAGTTTTATCGTACACAGAACAGTGGATAACATTTACGAGAAAAATGCGGATGGCATTGCCTGTGGTCTCTATAATTGTGATGCAAATGGCTGGGCAACGACACCAAAGCAGATCTATGATGTGTTCAAATATATCGATACACCGCAGTCTGCTGCATACACACAGTTTGCACTGCCGATCATCGGTGCGTCAAGCTGGGCGGCGCTTGGCTGTAATTAAGGAGACATCGCGCAGGAGGATGCAGGAGATGGCTTTTGCACGGACGACCAGGACGGAGTAGACTGATTTTATAGGAGATTTATACAAAGAAGGGAGAAAACTGAATGAAGAAAAGATGGAGCTTAGGATTTATCCTGGGATTTATCCCTGTGATGATTCTGACCCTGATCATGCAGGTCAGCGTATTTGCAGCAGGGGAGCGGGCGACGATTGCCAGCTGTACTATAGCGGGCAAGGATGTTGCGGTAGTGTCTGTAGGAAATGTTCCCACAGGTGACGGTCTGTATTATTTGTTTGAATTGAAGCCTTATGAGGCTGGAATCGGTGCACGTACAGATTACTGTGCAACAGCGCCGGCAGCAGAGACAGCAACCTTTGTGACACCTTTAAACCTGAATACAGCAAATTCTAAATTGTATTCCAGATTTGTTGTAGCCACGCTGCAGGGCGGTGCTTTTGTGCCTGTCAGCAACGAGATGTACATTACCAATCCGGAGGCAGTTGCGACAAAGGCAACAGGTTATCCGGTCCGCTCTAAGAAAGGGCTTACGGCTGACTGGAGATATTCAAAGGAACTTGCATCGCTCGGTGCGGGATTTGCGGCATACGAGCTTGATATCAGCAGATTCTATATGGGCGGCGGCACCAGCTATCAGTACAACGGAAAGAACTACAGCTTTAACTCAGGAGTTGTTGCAGAGTACGATGCTGTTGTCAAGATGTTAAACGATGCAGGTTGTAATGTAGTAATGGTCATCAAGAACAGCTTTAATGCGGCGACAGCAGACCTGATCTGCCCGACAGCACGCATTCCGGGCAAGAACTGCTATGCAATGAATGTGGTGGAGCAGGGCGGAACAGAGAAGATCGAAGCGCTGTTTTCATTCCTTGCAAACCGTTACTCAGGCGGATCTTATGGAACGATCCACAACTGGATCATCGGAAATGAGATCAACAACAATTCACCGTGGCATTACATGGGAGAGATGGGTGTTGACCAGTTTGCGGTACAGTACGCGAAGGAGTTCCGCGTGTGCTACAATGCGATCAAGAGCCAGAATGCAGGCGCGCGTGTATTCCTGAATATCGACCAGAGATGGACACATACAGACAGCAATACACTGGCATACAAGGGAAAAGATGTCCTTGACAAGTTTGCGGCAGAAATCACTGCCAGCGGTAATATTGACTGGGGTCTCTCCTTCCACCCACATCCGGTGCCGCTGTTCAACGCGACATTCTGGAATCTGCCTCCGGCATACGCTGGGTTGAAGCTGATCGACCACACAGACAATTCAAAGATGGTCAATCCTACCAACATTGATGTGATCACCAATCACATGATGCAGGAGTCCATGCTGGCACCAAATGGAAATATCCGCCATATCATTATTTCTGAGATGGGCTTTACTTCCGCGAACACGCAGATCGCGACGAACGAGCAGATCCAGGCAGCAGCAATGGTGTACGCATATAAACTTGCGGCGCAGAATCCCTGCATAGAGGGTATTGTAATTCACCGTCAGATCGACAATGCGTCCGAGGCAGCAAACGATGGTATGGCAGTCGGTATCATGACAGCTGCAGGCCTTCCAAAGCCGTCATATGAGGCATTCCGTAACATGGATGTAGGGAATACAGATTATCTGCTTCCTGTTCTGGGTGCATCAAGCTGGGCGGAATTGGGCTGCAATTAATAATAGGTTTTGAATCAAAGTCAACGGGAAGCCGGTAAGCAGGGCTTCCCGTTTTTGTGCACACGGGCACTTTCAGACTTGTGAGGCACTTGTTTTGAACCATTGTGTTTTAAGGTTTCCAGGTGATGCCACCGCATTGCTGCGTGTGTTTGAAGTCAGCAGATTAAGTAAGATATTGAAATAGTATCAAATGTGTGATAAAATGAATCAAAAAGACAATAATGATAGAGATAAAATATAATGGAATGATGTGAGCGTATGATAAAGAGGGAGCTGGGTGCAAAGCGGGATGTTTTGCCCGATGTCTTAAAGGGTTTTGGGATTTTTCTGGTGGTGCTGGGGCATTGTATTCAGGGGAGCTATAACGGGGCAGACCTTGACAGCAGTGCATATTTTGATGATGCACTGTATCAGTTTATATATAGTTTTCATATGCCATTGTTTATGGTGATCAGTGGTTATTATGCATGGAATAGCATTCACAGGGCGGATACTGTGCAGAAGCGGTGGAAAATGATCACAAAAAAGTGCATTTACCTGATCACGCCCATCGTTGCATGGAAATTTTTTGATTTTCTGTATTGGTACGCAACGGGAGCATATATTTATAGAGGGATGGGCCTGTTATTGATCGAGTTTCTGACTGGTGTTCTGGCAAACTTCTGGTTTTTGTGGGCGGTGCTGTATTCCTTTATTCTGGTGTGTCTGATGCACTATAAGTTTCACGATTGCATATGGCTGTATGTGCTTGTTTTTATAGCCATGTTTTTTACGCCGGACGGTCTGGGACTGATGGCGTGCAAATTTGTGCTGCCGTATTATCTGATAGGATTTTATGTGAATAAGAACAAAGTGTTTTTACAGGATAAAATGTTTGCACTGGGAAATGAAAACAGAACTAAGTGGTTTGCGTTTTTGGCGAGCGGTATCGCATTTGGCGTGCTTGTGTATTTTTATGATGCGGATTCTTTTGTCTATCTGACGGGATATAAGTTGATCGGAAAAGCTTACTCGAGGCAGCTGCAGATCGATTTGTACAGATTTCTTGTGGGGCTGTGCGGCATTGGTTTTTGGAGTCTTTTCTGGGGAATTTTATTGCGGTATCGCAGGCGGTGGGAATATGGTGTCAGACTGCTTGCCTATCTTGGCAGCAGGGGGATGGGAGTCTATGTTGTGGCTGGTATTCCGGCACAATTTCTTGTCTTTCGGCTGGCGGAGGATGGAAAACCGGTTTATGGGATGAATCTGGTACAAACGGTGTTCATTTTATTCTGGTCACTTGTCATTGTCGAGGTCCTCAGTAGAATCAAGGGAGTGCGGCTGCTTGTCGGGCAATAAGAACGTATATTCTGATTCGAGAGGTGGGGAACAGTGATCAGTATTTTGCCATTATCATCTCAAAAGTCTCAAAAAGAGTCAGTTATGAGTATAGTCGGATAAAAAGTTGTTGAATATCTTTAATATAGAGTACACTTTTGGGACAGATATGGTATAATAAAGAGAAACTGTCCGCTATTGGCAGAACCGAAACATAATAGGAAAAATAAAATAGGAGGAAAGACTTTATGAGAAACAGAAAATTAAAGTGTATGATGGCATGTGCTGCAATACTGGCAGCAATCACGGTGATGTCTGCCCTGCCAGGCAGTCATACCATGGAGCAGAAGGGAAATGAGACAGTGACAGAAGTCACAATGGATTATGCAGCGCAGGAAAATGTCCTTCCAGTGACACTGCTGGATATGACCAGTTTGGACACACAACAGCAGTCTTCGGCACAGCTGACGACACCGCAGGGCAACATGTACCGCAGCGAGCTGACCAATGAGTGGATTGACATTAGTTTAAAGAACCAGCGTCCGGTGGCAATCATGGTTGATAATGAGAAGGCAGCGCTCCCGCACTATGGACTGACAGAGGCTGATGTCGTGTATGAAATGATGAACAGTACCGCAAACGGGCGCATTACCCGGTTGATGGCGATTGTGAAGGACTGGGGGAAGATTACACGGTTTGGAAATATTCGGAGTACAAGACCTACCAATTTTATGCTTGCAGCAGAGTGGAATGCAATCCTTGTCCATGATGGCGGTCCATTCTATATTAATGACTGGGCAGCGAAACCTTATTCAAACAATCTAAGCGCTGGATTCAAACGTATCAATAATGGAAAGAACCGGGAATATACAGAGTATGTCACGACAGGCGAGCTGGACAACAGGATCAAGGCAGCAGGCTACAGCAAGGATTACAACGCATACTATTCAGGACCACATTTTACATTCTCGGATATAGAGTATGACCTGTCGATCTATCCGGAAGCCATGCCATGCACAGAGATTGATCTGAGCATGGCGTTCCCGCACAATCAGTCAAAACTGGTTTACAACGCGGCGACCAATACATATGATTATTATGAGTACGGCAAGGCACACAAAGATCCGCAGCACAACAATGCACAGCTTACGTTTAAGAATCTGATCATACAGGATACGACGTTTTCACAGCTGGATAAAAATGGATATATGATCTACAATGCCATCGATGTAGGACGTTCTGGATACTATATCACAGACGGGAAAATGATTCCGATTGTATGGGCAAAGACTGGGGAAAGTACACCAACAATCTATGTCAGACTGACGGGCGAGCCGCTGGTGCTCAATACAGGTAAGACATATATCGCACTTGTGCCCTCTGATTCGTGGCAGAATGTCGTGATCAAATAATAAAATTGACAATATGATTATCGGCGCAGACCGAAAACGCCATTTTGAAGGCATGATATTTGTATAAAATTGAATAGATGACAAATAATAACCATGTATAAGATGAAGTCCTATGATGTTTTGCAGGATTTCGGAAAGGCATGGTTATTTTTTTGGCAAATGTAGTATTGTATCTTATGGCAAAACAGAGTGTGGCGCTGGCAAAGGAAGACGTGGAGCTCACGGATGTGGCGAGCGTCTACTGTGAGGATGAGACAGTCAGGGCAAAAGCAGAGTCCCTGAAAATACATCGTTTCCGGCAGGACGGACAGCCAAGGGTGGTCATCAGTGTCCTAAAGATCATAGAACAGATCACGAAGCTCTGTCCGGGAATAACTGTCGAGAGTATCGGAGAGACGGATATTATCATAGAAAAGGCTTCTCTGCAGCACGATAAACCAGAACAGAAAAACGGGATCGGGGCGTATGTCAAGATTGCGTTCGTGTCGCTGATCTGCTTTTTTGGCTCCGCGTTTACGATCATGGCTTTTCACAATGATGTCGGTGTGGCGGATGTGCTCAGCAGGATCTATGAGCTGGTGACGGGGGTGGAGTCAGATGGATATACGGCGCTTGAAATTTCGTATTCGATCGGACTGGCGGCTGGGATCATCGTATTCTATAACCATATCGGCGGCAAGCGTCTGACTTCTGATCCGACTCCGCTCGAGGTGGAGATGCGTAACTATGAGCGTGATGTCAATCAGGCGCTCGTGCAGATGGCTGACAGGCAGAAACTGGAGAAGGATGTGGATTGATGATCTGGAAAATCATATTGTTGTGGATAATCGGGATCAGTTCTGGGATCATGGTCTCGGCAGGGGTCTTTACAGTGCTGTTTGTGGTCGGTCTGGTCCCGCGGTTTGCGGGGAGGACTGACACTGCACGGTGTGAGCTTTTTTACGAGGAATGTCTGATCTTTGGGGCAGTGCTGGCGGATGTGCTCAGTGTGTTTCCGATCAAGGGTTCGCTTGGCGGAGGTCCCCATATGTTATGGACGGTGCTTTTGATATTGATCGGTATTTTTGCAGGTATCTTTGTCGGCTGCCTGTCCATCGCGCTTGCGGAGGTGCTCGACGGCATTCCGATCTTTGCGAGAAGGGTTAAGCTGAAGATGGGTGTGAGCATTGCGGTGCTTGCTGTTGCGCTGGGAAAGATTGCTGGTTCGCTGGTTTATTTTGTTAACGGATTTTTTGAAGGGATCTAATTGCTTGGAACAGGAGGATAGGATTGATGGCATCAGAACAGAAGAAAGAGGAATATCAGGAGTATGTGCGGCAGAATTCTCCCAAGACAAATCTGCCCTTGCAGATGGGAAAAGCATTCATCATGGGCGGAATCTTCTGCTGTGTCGGACAGTTAATTGTCAATATGGCGGCAGATCAGTTTGGTATCGAGAAAGAAACTGCGGCAGCATGGTGTTCTGTGATACTGATCCTGCTGAGTGCGGTGCTGACTGGTTTTAATCTGTACGGCAAACTTGTGAAGTGGGGCGGTGCCGGCGCGCTCGTTCCGATCACCGGATTTGCTAACTCAGTTGTGGCGTCGGCGATCGAGTACAAGACGGAGGGGCAGGTGTACGGTATCGGGTGCAAGATCTTTACGATCGCAGGACCTGTGATCCTGTATGGTATCGTGACAAGCTGGGGGCTTGGTCTCATATACTGGCTCGGAAAAGTAATGGGGGTATTGTAAGATCAAGCTCCCTATGCGTGTGATACTACACCGTGTGGGGCAAGTACTGAATGTCAAATAAATGAAGAGTAAGATGAAATGATATAAGAACTTCCTTTGCGGTTATTTTGCGGCAGAGGAAGTTTTTATTGTTGATTCAATTTGCCGCCGATCAAATGACTGCGTATCGAGAATACCCGTAACCTCGACAGAATACATTTCCCACAGCAACAGTTCAGCCTTCGGCTTCCTGTTACAGGCATCAAGCCATGCAAAAACCGCTTCGCGGATGTCAAAGCCACGTACCGTGGCTTGATGCATCCAGGCCGCTATGCTTTCTCACGGACTTCGCAGCGCAGTGCGAAGTCCTGGGCTGAACTGTAACCTTCCATCAGCCCATCATTTGTGCAACGACTTGTGATACCGCGTAAATCATGGTAAAATATCAATGGACATCTGTCTGAACCAATGGATTGAGAACAGCAAATGAGTTGGAGCGGATGGATCAAGGGAGCGCACGCTGGCTCTATCTGATAATAAGAATAAATGTTTGACAAAAGAGACCGACGAACGGGATCAGTGAAGCGTGCGATCGATGAACTGGATAACTGAATAGATAGAGGTAATAAAAAATGGGAAATTATAATTTTAAGGTTGACCTAAAAGGAATCATACGGCTGCTGAGCGACAATCTCTACTCCAGTGACAAAGTTTTTCTGCGGGAGCTCCTGCAGAATGCGGTGGATGCGATCGATGCCCGCAGGAAGGCGGATCGATCTTGCCCGGAGGGAAAGATCACTGTTACATATCGAAGGAAGACAAAGGGCGCGGAGCTTGTCTTTGCCGACAACGGGATCGGGCTGACAAAGGAGGAGATCCATTCATTCCTGTCCGTGATCGGGCAGTCCTCAAAGAGAAATGAGAACATGCGCAGCAGCTTTATCGGACAGTTTGGCATCGGTCTGCTGTCCTGTTTTCTGGTGGCAAATGAGATTAAAGTGATCACACGCTCCATCGCAGAGGAAAAGCCCTATCAGTGGGTTGGGAAAAGTGATGGCTCTTATGTGATCACGGAGTCCAGGAAAGCGCTGGATCCGGGAACACAGGTATATTTGCATCTGACAGGTTCAATGTATGATTTTTTTACGGAGCAGGAGATCGTGAGCGATCTGTCAGAGTATGGTTTTTTGCTGAGGACGCCGGTATTTTTTGATGGGGAGAATCTCAAAAAGGCTGTCAACAACAATCTGATTCCGTGGCGTCAGTCATTCAGCATGGCGGATGATATCATGGGGTTTGGGG
>CAJUQU010000152.1 GCA_910588595.1 uncultured Lachnospiraceae bacterium
AGTTCAGACGTGTGCTCTTCCGATCTATATATAGTTTCAAAGACATAGGAGGTTTCAGGATGAAGATGCTATCATTGGAGCAGGAGCTCAAGGGAAACGATTACCCGGGCAGAGGGATCGTGATCGGCAAGACGAAGGACGGCAAAAAGGCTGCGATCGCTTATTTTATCATGGGCAGGAGCGAGAACAGCAGGAACAGGGTGTTTGTGGAGGACGGGGAAGGCATCCGCACGCAGGCGTTTGACCCTTCCAAGCTGAGTGATCCGAGTCTGATCATCTATGCGCCGGTCCGTGTGCTCGGCAACAAGACGATCGTGACAAACGGCGATCAGACGGACACGATCTACGAGATGATGGACAGGCAGCAGACGTTCGAGCAGGCGCTCAGAACCCGGGAGTTTGAGCCGGATGCGCCAAACTACACACCGAGGATCTCGGGGATCCTGCACATCGAGAACGGCAGCTACAATTATGCGATGTCCATCTTGAAGAGCAACAACGGCAATCCCGATGCATGCAACCGCTACACGTTCGCGTACAGCGATCCCGTGGCGGGCGAGGGGCATTTTATCCATACATATATGGGGGACGGCAGTCCGCTTCCGAGCTTTGAGGGGGAGCCGAAACTGGTGGATATTCCGGACGATATGAATGCGTTTGGCGATATGGTCTGGGACAGTCTGAACGCTGATAACAAGGTCTCCCTGTTTATCCGCTTTATCGATATCGAAACCGGGAGATATGAGTCAAAAATCTACAATAAAAATGTGTAAAAAGTACAGAAAAATCTGATCAATATATTTTGATCAACATGATTATACGGAGGAATACCATGAAGGAATTAGAGTTAAAATACGGCTGCAACCCAAATCAGAAACCTTCCAGGATCTATATGAAGGACGGCGAGCTTCCGATCGAAGTGCTGAACGGCAAGCCGGGATATATCAATTTTCTCGACGCATTTAACGGCTGGCAGCTTGTGAAGGAGCTGAAAAAGGCGACAGGGCTTCCTGCTGCGACATCATTCAAGCATGTATCGCCGGCTGGCGCTGCAGTGGGACTTCCTTTGAACGAAGTCGAGCGAAAGATTTACTGGGTGGACGATATGGGCGATCTGTCGCCGCTTGCAAGCGCGTACGCAAGGGCGAGGGGGGCGGACAGAATGTCCTCGTTCGGGGATTTCATCGCACTGTCCGATGTGTGTGATGCGGACACGGCAAAGCTGATCAAGCGCGAGGTGTCAGACGGTATCATCGCACCCGGATATGAGCCGGAGGCGCTGGAGATCTTAAAGGCAAAGAAAAAGGGAAACTACGCAGTGATCCAGATCGATCCCGCGTATGTGCCGGATCCTGTGGAGACGAAGGATGTGTACGGCATCACCTTTGAGCAGGGGAGAAACGAGCTTGTGATCGATGACGCTCTCTTTGCGAACGTCGTGACAGAGAATAAGGAGATTCCCGAGCAGGCAAAGATCGATCTTGCGATCGCCATGATCACGCTGAAATACACACAGTCAAACTCTGTGTGCTACGTGAAGGGCGGACAGGCGATCGGCATCGGCGCGGGACAGCAGTCGCGGATCCACTGTACGAGGCTTGCGGGGAGCAAGGCGGACAACTGGTTCCTGCGACAGAATCCCAAGGTACTGGATCTGCCGTTCAAGGAGAAGATCGGGCGCGCCGACAGGGATAACACGATCGATGTGTATATGAGCGATGATCACATGGATGTGCTCGCGGACGGCACATGGGAGAATTTCTTCACGGAGAAGCCGGAAGTGTTCACGAGGGAGGAGAAGCGCGCATGGCTTGACCAGCTGACCGATGTGGCACTCGGTTCTGACGCGTTCTTCCCGTTCGGGGACAATGTGGAGCGGGCACACAGAAGCGGTGTCCGGTACATTGCGCAGCCCGGCGGTTCCATCCGGGATGACAATGTGATCGAGACCTGCAACAAGTATGATATCGCGATGTGCTTTACGGGGATCAGGCTGTTTCATCATTAGGAACTGTGCAAAAATAACATGTATAGATTGCATAGGATATTTCTTCGAGTTGAAATTGCTAAAGCAATTGTCAAAAAACGCAGGTGCGGTCGGATAAATAGACCATGCTGTTTTCCATAACTGCAAGTGGTCATAAATCGGGACAACTGACGTACATCTTCGGTTGTCCTGATTTGTATACAGACGGTACATTAAAACGAAGGAGGATTTTGTGATATACAATGAAAAGACGGATATTAGGATAGCCATAACACGCTTTATGGTTGTCTGCGAAAAGACCCAGCATAAACTTAATTTTTTAAAGTAGTTGTAAATAAAAGGGTAGTTTGCTAAAAATATATGGAGGATTCAAATGAAACATACAATAAAAGAAAGAGGAGTTTACTGTTGGGTTATCATTGTTTTTGTGATGTTTTGTATTCATTGTTATCAAATTGGGCAGATTCCTTGTGGGATAAATGTTGATGAAATGGGAATGGGATATGATGCGTGGTGTCTGTCCAACTATGGTACAGATCGATATCTGAACAGTTTTCCGGTTTATCTGATCAATTTTAGTGGTGGACAAAGCGCATTGTATGCATATCTTTGTGCTCCATTTGTGTATTTTCTGGGGATTTCTGCTACAGTACTAAGAATACCTGCAGTTATTTTCTCTTTTGTTACACTTTTTTTTTCTGTACGTATTGCAGATTATATATGGGGAAGCAAAAAGGTTAATCTTCTTGTGGGGCTTCTTTATACTGTATCACCAGTGTTTTTAATGCTCTCCAGGGTTGGGTTGGACTGTAATCTCATGTTGGGAATGAGTACTTGCTTTCTTTATTTACTGATTCGAGCGGTAGATACGAAACGATATAGAGATTTTCTGAATGCGGGTATCGCTGGGGGAGTGCTGTTATATAGTTATGTGCTCAGTCATATAGTAATGCCGCTTTTTATTGTTATGGTAATTTCATATTTATTCTATGTAAAGAAGATAGATTTTAAGAAAACAATAGTTATGGGAATTCCGCTATTTTTATTGGCGTTTCCGTTGATATTGTTTCACTACATTAATATTTTGGGGTTGGATGAACTAAACTTAGGAATAATTACAATTCCTAAGTTGTATAGGTATCGGAGTGACGATTTGGCATTCAATAGCGTGGCTAAGAATGCTATTGAATTTTTTAAATATACTTTTTTGTATGACAATGTTCCATTCAACAGTGTACCTGAGTACGGCAATATGTATTTTGTTGCTGTTCCATTTATTATTGTGGGTATGGGGCATAGTATATATGAATGCGTATACGCGTGCAAAAAAAGAGTTTTGAATGTTTATGTAGTAGTTTCCTTGTGGGGATTGTGTGTCTATTTGACATGCATATTTCTGTCAGATATGGATTCTATCGTGTATCGTGGGAATAGTGTTTTCTTTGTGTATTTACTTTTCGAGACGAAAGGTGTTCTTGTGATTTATGACAAGTTAAAAAAGTACTTGCGATTTTGGGCAGATATTTTTGTAGGAACTGTGGTGGCTGTTTATGTTGGATTCTTTTTTTCTTTTCTGCTATTTTACTTTGAAGACTATAAGGGAGGGAAGCAAACAGTAGATTTGTTTAATTATTTGTTTGTGGATGCACTTGACTATATTGAGGACGAATTGCCTGAAAATGTTTGCAACAGAACTACATACATAGGAGAAGGGGATCAGATTTATATTTACTATTTAGGGGGGAAAATGATGTCGCCATATGAGTACAATGTCCTCGCTGATGACAAACCGTACACACTCTGGTTATGGACACAGAGCCATAAAAACTATAGGTTTTATTTTCCAGAAATAATTGATCCATCAGGCAATTATATTGTTCCAGATACAGCAGATAGTCAAATTGATTTATATGAACAATATGGGTTTAAAAAAGAGCATATAGGTAGAAATTATTTGTTTTGGAATGATTTGCTGGGCGAGACGCAGTCAGGCGTTGAGGCTGTTGTAGAGTGGGGGCATGGAATTGTCGAAGAAAATATCGTAACGGATGAGGGGGAAAACAGCTTTCTGTCAGGATGGTCTTTGAATACTTCCTATGGTACAACATGGGATGACATTGTAGCAGTTGTAGATGAGAAAGATTATTATGTAGCTGAGAAGTTTGACAGGGAGGACGTATCAAATATATTGAAGAATGAGGATTTGATACAATGTGGTTTTCGTATTACAGTTCCGAGTGAGGTGATACGAAATAGAGAAGTGATGAGAATTGTATTCATAGATTATAAACATAGAAAGTGCTATGTAGAGATATATTAGGCTGCAGTTAAGACGGGGAAAATCTCCTCAAAACAAACACGCTCTAGGATAGCCATGACAAGTTTTATGGTTTATCATAGAGTGTGAAAGAAAATCGTAAAGGAGAAAAGATACGCAGATTTGTTATTTTACGATCGAACCTGCCGATGATTTTAGCTACACGGTTTCCTTTGTGGACGACAGTGGGGAGGAGCATTCGCAGGAGTTTACGGATGATTTCAACGAAGATTCCCGGATTCTGATCGCGGTTCGGTGTGTTGACAATGTCTGGACCATTGATCGCGACAAATAACCTCTGCACGGATCTGTACAAAAAAAGGCATCTGAAATTACGTTTCTGTAATTTCAGATGCTTTTTAAGTGCCGGTGGCCGGACTTGAACCGGCACGAGGTTGCCCCCGGCAGATTTTGAGTCTGCTGCGTCTGCCATTCCGCCACACCGGCAATCCAAATAATGTATGTCGTAATGACAAAAAATATGATATCATATTTTAAGCGAGTAGGCAAGTAAAAAATTCAAAAAAACAAAAAAATATTTTGTGTTTTTTTGTAACGAATCTGTTCTTCTGGCGTCTAATCGGCAGGAAACAGGGAAAAACTGTTCCAACAGCAAATGAGGAGGTGATCAGATTGTGGAATCCGGGCGCAATACCTACATAGAGAAATTGTACCAGACGTACTATATGGATGTGTACTCGTATATCATGACTCTCACAAAAGATGCCAGCCTGTCGGAAGAGCTGACACAGGAAGTGTTTTACCGCGCCATGCGAAGCGAGTTCCAGGGCAGGTCCAGCGAGCTCACATGGCTCTGCGCGATCGCAAAGAACCTGTGTGCGGACGAGTTTCGGAAGCGAAAGAAAGAGACGGTCTACGACGAGGAGACCGCGGACACAGCGGACGATCCTGGAAGTACCGGCATCGAGCATTCCGTGATCGCAAAGATGGAGAACCTGCAGATACACATCGCCCTCCATCAATTGGAGGAGCCTTACAGGGAAGTCTTTTCCCTGAGAGTGTTTGGGGAGCTGTCATTCCGGGATATCGGGATGGTGTTTGGAAAGACTGAGAACTGGGCGCGGGTGACATATCACCGGGGCAAGCTGAAGCTGCAGGAAAAGATTGAGGACAGCGGCACAACAGGGCAGCACGGAAGGTGAAACAAGGGGGAGGAAACCGCCGAAGATCGGCATTGATTCGGGAATGGAGGAAAGGTATGAAATATGATTGTGAGATAATACAGGATCTGCTGCCATTGTATCAGGACAATATCTGCAGCGGCAGGAGCAGGGAAGCTGTCGAGGAACATATCAGCGGCTGCGATGTCTGCCGGAAGATGGCAGAGCAGATGAACGACAGTACCGTGGAGATGAAACTCATCCGAGAAAAGGACAGTGTGATCCGGAAACATCAGAAAAATGTGAATAAGAAGACGACGACGATCGGAGCGGCAATGGCGGGGATCCTGATGATACCTGTTATCGTATGCCTGATCTGCAATATCGCTGTCGGTCATGCGCTGGACTGGTTTTTTATCGTGCTGACGGCAATGCTGCTTGTCGCATCCTTTATTGTTGTGCCGTTTATCGTCGATACGAGGAGAGTGATGTGGGTCATCTTGACATCGACAGTCTCTTTGACCCTGCTGTTGCTGACCTGCAGTATCTACACACATGGCAGATGGTTCTTTGTGGCATTGAGCGGATGCATTTTCGGTATCTCTGTAATGTTTGCACCATTTGTGATCGTGCCCCTTTGCAGGGAGACAAGGCTGAAAAGGCACACGGCAGCGCTGGCTGTCCTGTGGGACACGATATGGCTGTATCTGCTGCTGGCGGCATGCGGAGTGTATATACATGGAGATGCGGTCTACTGGTATATGGCGTTGACCATATCCGGCTACATCGTTGTGCTTGTATGGATCTATGTGTTCATTATAGAGTATGGAAAGGGAAATGGGCTGATCAGGGCGGGTATGCTCGTCGTGATCAGCGGGATCTGGCTTGGCGTGGCAAATGATGTGATCAATTTTTTCCTGGCGCCTGTGGGTGCTGATGACGGGCACGGGCTGGGAGAACTGGATCTGAGCAAAGGCTTTTCCGTGGGGGAACTAGAGATACTGAACGCCAATATACTGTTTGTGATCATCGTGGTGTCCGTCTGTGTTGGCGGCATTATGATATGGATGGGCATTGCGAAGGAGAAGGATAGACATGAAAGTGACAAATAGAAAGATGCGGAAACTGGGAGGTGTTTTGACTTTTTTGGTCATTTCATTGCTGGCTATACTGACAGCGCCTGCAAATACGATAAAAATACACGCTGCGGAGCAGACACTTCCCTCCGGGCTGGAAAACGTACAGCTCGAAGAGAAAGTGGACGAATATGTTGCAAAACATGAGCGCACGACGGCTGGAATGGCGGTTGCGGTCTTTGACGGCACAGACGAACTGTTCAAAAAATATTATGGCTGCGTAGATGTAGAAGATCAGATCGCAGTTTCGGAGGATTCTGTCTTTGAGTGGGGATCGGCGACAAAGCTTCTGGTCTGGGTCAGTGTGATGCAGCTGTATGAGCAGGGAAAACTGGAGCTTGACAGGGATATCTCGCACTATCTTCCGGATGGGTTTCTGTCCAATCTGTCGTATGACATGCCTGTCACGATGCTGAACCTGATGAACCACAACGCAGGATTCCAGGAAGTGTATGCCGATGTGATGGTGACGGATGCGGACTACATAGGCAGTCTCGAGGAAGCGCTGCGGAAACATAAGCCGGCGCAGATCTACAAGCCGGGAACGGTGACAGCCTACTCAAACTGGGGTGTGGCGCTTGCGGGATTTATCGTGGAGCAGGTTAGCGGCATGTCTTTCAGTGAGTATGTGCATGAAAATATCTTTGAACCGTTGCAGATGGAACACAGTGCGCTTTCCCTGGACCTGTCAGACAATGAGTGGGTACGGCAGAAACGGAAAGAGCTGCAGTGTTACACGACAGAGCGGGATCTGATCCCGGATTGTTTTTATCATATCACGCTGTACCCGGCGGGGATGTGCACATCGACGCTGGATGATTTTGAGAAGTTTGCAGCTGCGCTGCTGCGCGAGGATGCTGAATTGCTGCGGCACACAGATACATGGAGAGAGATGTTCTCCCCGAGCGCGTATTTCGGAGAGACGGATATTCCCTTGAACTGCCATGGTTTCTGGATGATACCTTTCGGGGTGCAGACAGTCGGACACGGCGGAAATACGGTGGGCTGTTCGTCATATCTATTGTTGGACAGGGCGCATCAGACAGGTGCGGTAGTCATGACAAACCAGTCCAACGAGAAAGTTTACAACAGGGACATGATGGAGCTCATTTTCGGCAGATATGAGCGCTCGCACTATACGGATGACAATACGGTTCCGCCCGGAGGTTTTCGTACGGCGAGGACAGTGCGCAGAGGTCCGTTCAAGGTGATGAGCCTGTCCTACGGCAATGTCGATGCGGAGGGGGAAGATCAGCTGTGGATCTATGACGGCAGCGGCGAACGGGGCAGGATCGTGTTCAGTTACGAAGACCACATACAGACTTCACTGCTGTTGTTTATCATGGAAGTCGGATTGAGCTTTCTGTGGATCATCGCGTTTGGCTTTTCGGCAGTCTCTTTGGTCATACGCGGGATCATGGCACTGGCGCGCCGCTGCAGGGAGCGCAATGTACCGAAGGGGATGCGCCGCGGGAAACAGAAGCTGGGATGGTGGAGCACAGCGGCAGCGGTGCTGCAGCTTGCAGTCCTGCTGCTGTTGGTTCTGGTCATACGGAATGTCTCCGCTTTAGCTGTCGGGGACACCTATATATGGATGTTTGCGGTGATCGGGGTTCTGGCAGCTGTCATGGGGGCACTGTGCATATACGGTCTGGTGCGCAACAACAAGTCGGACAGATCGTTTTTAAAGAAGCGGCAGAGAGTGTTCAACAATATTACCGCATTTTTCCTGCTGGTGGCAGTGACAAATGTGCTGTATTGGAATCTGTTTATGTTCTGGGAAGTTTGATCGAAGTGATGCATATACAGAGAATACATACAATGGCAGCAGATAGACAAATACCTGTTTGCGTTATGTATATGTAAGACTTCGTAAGAAGGGCAGAAAAGCGGAGCATGCTTATTACTGCCAGCATTGCAGTAAGTACGAGCCAGGGGCAAAAATAAGATACAGGAATCGCAAGAAAGAAAAGTTAGACAAGATCTGGTAGAAAGAGAGGTTTTAAAAAATTTTTCAAAAAATAGTATTGGGAAAGACGCTATGCATAAATCGCCTTAAACAGGAAATGCTAAGACAGTAAAACCCGTATAAACAGGTTTTGCAGTAACGGGAGAGCATGTTTGAGCAGTTTCTAGGAGATGAGGTGGAATTATGGATTATACAGATGGTTTGCAGGGCGGTGTACTGCCGCTTGGACTTGCGTTTGGTATGGCGATGGACGAACGGGCGATCGATCATTATGGCAAGATGACGGAGTATGAGAAGGAAAAAGTGATAGCAGAGAGCAAAAATGTGAAAAGCAAAGAAGAGATGCGTCAGCTGATCCAGAAGATCAGCGACGGGGATACCATAGTGTAGTCCCCAATTGATGCGGCAGCAGTATGTCAAAATAAGGGATACTGCTGCCGTTCGTATTTTATACAAAAAACAAAAAAATATCATTTTTCTCTTTTAAAATCGTGGGATATAGTGTATTATTAGGAGAGTGGAGCACTTAGGTA
>CAJUQU010000153.1 GCA_910588595.1 uncultured Lachnospiraceae bacterium
AATACCAGTCATCATCGGGGAATTTGCAGCTATGAACAGGGATAATGTGCAGGATCGCGCAGAGTGGGCGGCGTATTATGTGAGCGCCGCCAAGAAGATCGGCGTTCCCTGTGTCTGGTGGGACAACGGTCTCTTTGAGGGGGACGGCGAGCGTCTCGGTCTCTTTGACAGACATACATACGAGTGCAGATATCCCGAGATCCTGTCAGCGCTGATGCAGGGATTGGGTGAGTAGGGTCTGCCCGGCAGAGAAGATGACAGCCGACACCGCGTATTACCACAATAAATGATAAAGTTCTGGCAAGTGATATGATCGGTGAATAAGTTTCCACTTTTTCCAGATACTAGTTATGAGCTGTGGAAAAATAACTGATACAGATTGCGCGGCTTATTGTCCCAGTTATTTTCCTACGGATCCTTAATGCTTGGAACAGTCAAAAATTGTATTTGGAACGGAGGAAATTATGATCTTAACAGAAAAAGAGATGACGACAGTCAAGGATCTGCAGACACAGGAGAAGGCGTGTATCGAGAAGTACCAGCGCTATTCCGGCGAGGCGAAGGACATGGTCTTGAAGGATCTGTTCAAGACGCTGCAGAGCAAGGAGCAGGAGCACTACGATTCTTTGCAGCAGGTGCTCGGCGGCAAAGTTCCGTCATGCAACTGCAACGATTCGGACGGCAGAAACTACAACCCGAAGGCGACCTATGACAAGATGAGCGACTCCGCGGACAAGAAGACAGACAACTTCCTTGCGACGGACTGCATCGCGTCAGAGAAGCTTGTATCCTCAGAGTACAACACCAATGTATTCTGCTTCAAGGATTCCGACATGCGCAAACTCCTCGCAGATATCCAGGTCGAGGAACAGAATCATGCGGAGATGCTGTATAAATACAAGACGGTAAACGGAATGTCATAAGGATCTAAGCGTGACAGGAGGGCATAACGCAGGTTGTGCCCTCCTGTTTTGATACAGAAATGACTTTACTGACTCTTATGCTGTATAAAAAATGACGGAGGACAGATAATACGCAATAGGAGAAAGAGGGGAAAGATATGGATTTTTTAGCGCGGAGTGACTATCAACGGGTTGTGTTATACATTCTGACATCAGTGTCAGTTATGCTTGCATTAAAATATCTTCTGCCATATTTTCTGCCATTGCTGGTAGCGTTTTTGATCGTGGTGCCACTGCAGCGTTTTTGTCAGCGGCGGGAGAGGTCTTTGGGCATCAGGGATGGAAGAAGCAGGAACAGATCCGGACAGAAAGGATTCATGGCGGGCGGGATCCTGTTCGGCATTATTCTGATCGTCGCATTGATCATTGTGGGGCTTGGCACATTTTTGATCAGTAAGGCCAGGACATTTGTGCAGAACGCGGATTTCTGGACGGACAGCATCTCGCAGCTGATCACAGGTTTCAGCGCGGGAATCGAAGATTTTTTTCAGTTGCAGCAGGGAACTGTTGAAGTCTGGATCACAGAGAGGCTCGCAGAGCTTGGAGAATGCGTCGCGAGGTCCGGCGACGGCCTGCTGACCGGAAGTCTGCGTTATCTGTCAGTGGCGGGGCGCGCAGGCACTTTCGTCGTGGTGAGTTTTATCTGTGTTGTCCTGTTTGCGAGGGAGATCGAGGGCTGGCAGCAGGGGCTTTTGAACCTCGCTTCGATCGAGCCGGCGATCGATCATATCCTGTCGATCTTCCTGCGTATCGGGAAAAAACTTGGAAACATGATAAAGACATATCTTAAGACACAGACGATCATACTCCTGTGTATCAGCGTCACCGCGACCATCGGTCTGTATCTGGGAGGGACGTCAGAAGGCTGGTTCTATGGAATCCTTGCTGGCTTTATGGATTTTCTTCCCTTTATCGGCACGGGGATCGTGCTCATTCCGATCGGGGTCATGAGTTTCTTAAGGGGCAATATCGTCAGTGGGGTGATCATCATTCTCACCTATTTTGCGTGCGTGCTCATTCGGGAGTTTCTGGAGCCTCGTCTGCTGGGAAACGGTTTGAAATTTTCGCCGGTGGCGATATTGATCTCTGTATATGCCGGCGTGATCTACTATGGCATCGGCGGTGTCATTCTGGGTCCGGTCACGCTGTTGATCCTGGTGGAGCTTGGAAGGGAGATCTTCATGCCGAGGCGTGTGTAGGTATCTGATGATGCAGGACAAAGTCTCCCCTACTCGATCAGTGTGATCGCTGCTGTCCCGACCATATCCCCGCGGACAGTCACTGTCAATGGCGTGGCGGCAGTGGTGCCCTTGCCGGTGGCGGCGTAGATCATCAGCTGCCCTCTGTAAGCCCTGCGGTAATCTGCTGTGTACTCTGTCACGTCAGCGAGGTCGCCGTTCTCTATACCGAGCAGTGTTCCGTTGGTGACAGTAACATGGAGCAGTGTGGAATCGTGGTACACGCGTCTGCCGCTTCCGTCAAGCATGGTAACTTCAAGCTGATGGATAGGATTGCGGTATCCGACAGCACCTGCAATGATCTTATTTGCCTCCTGAGTCAATGTGCGTTCCTGTATATCTATCTGACATGCCGCCGTAGTCGTATACAGACTGTGACTGACACTTGTGTCACTTTCTGAGCCCTTTGCTGTCAAGGTTCCCGGTTCAAAACTCACGGGTGTGAGGATGCAGTCCCTGTCCGCATCTTTCTCGTAAATGCCAAGGCTCCTGTCATTAAGGAACAGCTCGACAGATGATAAGTTTGTGTAGCATTTGACGGTGATCAATTCCCCATTACAATAATTCCAGCTCTCAGTCGATGATGCAGATTCGCAGGTGTAGGCGTCCGCTGCGGTCTCACCCCAGGAAGTGACACAGCTGTCAGTTTCCCGCACAGTGGTCAGGTGGATCATGGGCTCATCTGACCAGAAGCTCTGTCTGCGGTAATAGCCTGGCTTTTCAAATCCGGCGAGCGTGAGCAGTCCCGCGCCGGATCCATGGATCGGCCAGCCGTGCGCCTCCCCGAGATAGTCGATTCCTGTCCATAGGAACTGACCAGAGATATACTCGTTGTCAGTCACTGCGTGCCAGTCCTGGAGGCGGTGTCCGTTCTCGCTCCCGAGCAGCGGTTTGTCGGGAAAAGCAAGATGGTGTTCTGTGTACAGATTTTCCTTGTAATTGTAGCCGGCGACATCGACGGAATCAATAAAACCAAGGTCCGCGGAGTGTTCTGGGAAGGCGGCGGCAAGGGTAACTGGGTGGGTGGTATCCACGGTCTTGACAATATCGCACAATTTTTTTGCCAGCTCTGCAAGACGCTGGGCATTGGGGCGGGCGGGATTGTACATGCGCTCCGCCTCCGGTTTGTTGGCGTCGTTGTTGCCGGTGACGCAGCTGCCCGGAACGGACACAAAACTTGGATGGCAGTAGGGATCGTTGGGGTAGTCGATCTCATTGCCGATACTCCACAGGATCACGCTTGGGTGGTTGCGGTCGCGCAGGATCATATCTGTGAGATCACGCTCGTGCCACACGGGAAAATCAGTGTAATATCCCTGGTGCTTCGGGGGATAAACATTGTGTCCCTGCCACCACTTATTTTTGGGTCCCTCCCACTCATCAAACGCCTCATCCATCACGAAAAAGCCAAGGACATCACACAGCGTGTACAATTCGGGCATATGCGGATTGTGGCTCATGCGGATCGCGTTGCAGCCCATTTTTTTGAGCTTTATGAGCCTGCGGCACCATACCTCGTAGGGGACAGCGGCGCCAAGGCAGCCGGCGTCGTGATGCAGACAGACGCCCTTGAAGAGATAGGGTTTCCCGTTGAGGAAAAAGCCTCTGTCGGGGTGAAAGCGGAAGCTTCGGATGCCGACCTTCATCTCATGTACCTGATACGATTTCTGGTAGGAGATATACGTTTTCACCGTGTACAGGTTCGGGTTTTCCGGCGACCAGAGTTTGGGGGTCTGTATGGTTCCGCTATTTGTGACTTGTTTGGAGGAATGTGCCATGATGGTTGTCTGCGAGATGGCTTCGCCTACAAGTTTTCCTGCATTGTCAAAAATGACGTTTGTGACACTGACCAGACTGTTCTTGTCTGTCGCATTGGCTAACTCGTTGACGATCTCGTAGTCAGCGCTGGTGTCGTCGACCTTGGGAGTATGAAAGAAAATGCCATTGTCGACAGGGTAAATATTTTCAGATATGGTCAATGAAACCCTGCCTGTGATACCGGAGCCCGTAAACCAGCGCGAGTCATAGAGTTCGCGTCTGTCGACATACACACTGATGATATTGTCGGCATCGAAATGAAAACAGTCCGCCACGTCATATCCAAAGGAGATGTAACCGTTTGGACGCTCGCCGAGATAGGTGGAATTGCACCAGACGCGGCTGTTTTTGTAGATGCTGTCAAAGTGGATGGAAATATGCTTTCCGCGCCACGCTGGATCGGGGGTGATGCGGATGCGATACCAGCCGATGCCGCCAGCAAGATATCCGGTGCCGCTGGAGTACTCTTTTGAGAAGGGCATATGTACTGACCAGTCGTGGGGAAGCGATACGGACTCCCAGCTGTCATCCTCATACCACGCCTGCCACGCATCGGGCGTATCACCAAGGTGAAAGCGGGCATGGTTCAGCGGTATCGTCAGTGTGTCATTGATTGTTTCCATAAGTATTACAACTCCTTTCGGTAAAGAACTTTTTATCCCTTTATGGCTGATTATAGCACAATCAGGGATGCATTTCTATAAGATTTGCGAACTGGAGCTGATAGGGATTAGAAAAGGAAAGGTGTGTCTCATGCGCGATCTGATACAAAGACAACATTTTCTTGTTAAGTGCAAGTTTCTTTTGTTATAATAGATTCGTACAGTTGCAGGAATGATCGTCCGTATACACTCTGCAGCTGCAGTAAAATTTTCAAGAAAGAAGAGAAAATAAACGATGAAACAAAAGTATTTATTAACCATCTTGGCAGCAATGATTTCCGCTCTGTGTATAGGATGTGCAGGTAGTCCTTCTGAAGACGAGCAGGCAGAGGAAGCCGTGACAGTGATCGCAAAGGGGGAAACGATCACGATTGACAATGTATGTGAATTTCGCATTCAGGATATTGACTTTACACAGGAACCGGAGCATTATCACAAAGCGGAGAGCGGCAAGACTTATGTGGAGGTGAGTATTGTCTACAAAAATCTCACAGATGAAGATGTGTGGGCAAAAAATATTGCGGAGGGAAAACTACTCTATTCCGGGAAATATGAATATGTGGGTGTTGCCAGATCTGGGGAGGACGACAAAGAGAGTCTGACATACACATACAGCAGAACTGTTAAGCCGCAAAAGACGGAGTACATATATTATTTCTTCAGTGTACCGGAGGAAATACAGGGCAGTGATGGTGCGATCGAACTCGATCTTTCCATCTGTGATAATGATTACTGTGTCATCGAGAGAGAGGGGACAATAGAACCGCCATCTGACGAGAAGGACAGCGGGGAGACCGGGAAAACATCAGGCGCAGTCGAGAGCGGCGAGACAGTGGTAACGGAGAACTGTGAGTTTTATGTCGATTTTGCAAAGATCACAAAAGATATCAGACCCACAAAACCAGGTGAAGCATATGTCTACTTCTCAGCTGATACAGGAATGACGTTCATAGACCTCTGTGTTGCGTATAAAAACACATCAGATCAGCACATACGCGCAGATAAATCAGTATCTGCAAAATTGAAACTGTCAGAGGATAACACCTGCAAGGCGTCTCATTTGGTAGAAACAAATGGAAGAGCCGGGCTTGATTACGCAGGTGAGGCGTACATTATCCCCCTGTGCACAGAATATGTTCACTGTGTCTTTCAGGTCCCTGAGGAGGAGGCAGAAGACTTGGAACATGTGGAAATATCGTTTAAGGTAGACGGTCATAGTTATAGTTATCTTATCCCGTAACACTATTCACCACTCTTTACCCCGCGCAGGATTTATCAGCCTAAAGACAGTGAACAGCACAGGCACGAATCCCGATTCGGAATGCTCTGTCATCGTGTACGCCGAGACAGCCAGATGTGAGCACAACCGCTGCGAGCAGGCGGTGCTCATCTCGTAGGTGATCACGAAGGAGGAGCTCTCGGACTTTGCGGACGATGGGCTGTTCCCGATTCAGAAGATCACATACACGGATCCGCAGTCGCGAGGCGGCTGCGGACCGGTGACGATCACGCACAGGGACGGGACGGTGAAAACGATCGATTTTGACGCGGTCGAGGGGCAGCTGACGCTGTGATATTTTCGGGCTATAACATTTTCAGGGCGTCCTCAATCTGGGGCGCCCTTCGCTCGTACACGGCGATGACTTTGGCGATCTCATCGGTGTCGAGCGCCTTTTTGTTCTCCGCGTAGAGCGCGAGGAACAGCCACAGCATGTGCGCCTTGGCGATGCCGTACAGAAGATGTTTTGAGAAGCTGTAGTCCTCAAAAATATCGAGAAAGTCCGTGTACAGGAAATACTCGTAATACCGGTTCAGCAGCGTGTCGAGATACGGCATTTTCTGATACAGGCTCTTTTTCAGCGCGGCGAGTTTCCGCTCCCCGGCGGCGGGATCGGTGTGGCGCAGCACCCCGAACCTGCGGAGATATTTTCGGCACAGGCGATATAGAAACGGCGAGATCGTCCGAAGGCTCGGGTGATAGAATCCGTTAAAAAACAGTGTATTCATTCTCTGGAAACCAATCTCATAGCGCTCTTCGGAGGCGTAGTCCGCAGGACTTGGAAGCGGGGACTGCGAAAGACATGCATTCTGCGCGTCGCGCCCGTACGCCACGATCGCCATGCTGTCAAAGCGCGTTTCGCTGTTCAGCATGGAAGCCAGCCGGCTCCGCGCGCTCAACAGGTGATCGAGAAATTCCCTGTCGTCGTTGGTCGTGTTGACCTCATAGGTCACAGTGCCATCCGACTCGGCGAAGTCAAACGGCTTGTCCGCAAGGACAGACACGAGAAAAAGCCTTGCGGACTCAGGGCAGGCGAGGTAGAGTGTCTCCTCGCAGAAAAAGTCGAGGTTGTAGAGCTGTCTTGGAAACTGGATGCACACGGCGGGCATGTACGCGGTCCCGTGCTTTTTCTGCATCGTGCAGAGGCGGTCCAATCCCCAGAAGGGACAGCCGCGGGGCGTGCTGCGGAACGCGACGAGCTCCTCCGTCTTCTCGATCGAACACCGCAGCAGGGTTCCGAAGAGCCCCTTTTCATTCAGATATTTCAAGTACATGTCATGGTCTATGGGAACCTTCCAGCCGCGGCAGCAGTTGAAGGAGCAGTCGGCGCCGGTGCACCGGAATTCGTTTAATATGGAGATCCGTCTGATCAGCATGGGTGCGATACCTCTTGAAAAGTAATTTGTCTGGAGTGGGATACTGGTATTATTGTAAGGGAAAGGGGCGGATCGCGCAAGTATTTTTCGGGTGAACAGCACGGTAAGCGACATATGCAATGGATATATGGGGATAAGGCTTTCCATAGAAGGAGATAAAGTAGAGACCAGTTACCGGGGGCTGATTGATTTTGATGAAGAGCACCCGAATGAAGCTGTGAAGATTGTAGTGATTACAGTTGATCAAATTTTCAGGAATCCCATCGCAAGCGGCAATGGGATTCCTGTCGTTCTGGACTGCTTTTTTGGACTGATTTGCCAGGAAATAAAGAACATTTATCTTGACAACTGTCTTTTGGCGTATTATACTGTATTTGCATATACAATACAGTATGAGACGGATAGGCGGTGATGGTTTGGAAATTGTTGTAAGTAATAAGGTAAGTCAAACTCTTTATGAGCAGATTGTGTCCCAGATAAAGGCGCAGATCATGAGCGGCGAGTTGAAGGCGGGTGAAGCGCTTCCCTCTATCCGAGCCCTGGCAAAATCACTGCAGATCAGTGTTCTGACCGTGCAGAAGGCATATGACATTCTGCAGGAGGATGGCTTTATTGAGACGACGGCAGGGAAAGGCTGCTATGTATCTGTCAGGAATCAGGACTTCTATTTGGAAGAACAGCAAAAAAAGATAGAGGGCTGTCTCAATGATGCGATAGAGATAGCCCGTATGAGCGGAATATCGCTTGATAAATTAGTCAGCTTATTAACACTATTGTATGAGGAGGAAAATCCTCTGCTCCAGTAAAAGGGCAGTCGCATTTTCCTGCGGAAAACAAGGAGGATTAACGATGGCAAATGCTTTCATGGTATCAGGACTTACCAAAACGTATCAGGATTTTGTATTGGATCATGTTTCGTTCACCGTTCCAAATGGCTCCATTGTCGGACTGATCGGAGAAAACGGTGCAGGAAAAAGCACGACAATCAATGCAGCTTTAGGACTGATTCAGAAAGAGGACGGCGTTGTTTCCATTTTAGACAGAGAGGAGCTGGATGGGGATATCAAAGAACAGATCGGTGTCGTGTTCGATGGCAGCAATTATCCGGAAATCCTTTCTCCCCGGAAACTGAACCGGGTTATGAAAAACATTTACAGGACGTGGGATGAACAGGTATATTTCGGACTGCTGAAACAGTTTTCCCTGCCGTCCGATAAGCAGATCAAACAGTTCTCAAAAGGAATGAAGATGAAGCTGGCTATCTCTGTCGCATTTTCCCATCATTCCAGGATATTGATCCTGGACGAAGCCACCAGCGGCTTAGCCCCGGTTGTCAGGGATGATATTCTGGATATGCTGCTCGATTTCGTGCAGGATGAGGAGCATTCCATACTGGTATCCTCCCACATTACCAGTGATTTGGAGAAAATTGCCGATTATATCGTATTTATCCATGAAGGGAAAGTCGTTTTCGAGAAAACAAAAGATGAGCTGACCGAGCGGTACGGCATCATCAAGTGCGGTGCGGCGCAGTTTGACGCGCTGGATAAATCCGATATCATCGCGTACCGCAAAATGGACTATGAGTGGCAGATCCTGGTTTCAGATCGGGAGAGAATGCAGAAAAAATATTCGAAGGCTCTGGTTGTACCGGCTACAATTGATGAGATTATGCTGCTTTATGTAAAGGGGGAAAAGTGATGAAAGGTGTTTTGGTGAA
>CAJUQU010000154.1:0-4445 GCA_910588595.1 uncultured Lachnospiraceae bacterium
GGTTGTCAGTGACTGGAGTTCAGACGTGTGCTCTTCCGATCTCTTTCCCGGCTGATACTTTTCCAGCCGGAGTTGTCGTCGTGTCTGCATACTGCGGCGTCGCTGACGAGCGCTGTGTGCCAGTATTCATGTATGCGCCATTGTCGTAGCACACATACACCATGTCATGCCCGCGCTCCATCGCTCCCGACAGGGATTGAAATCCGATATCATAGGTACCGCCGTCTCCGCCGAACGTGATAAACTTGTAGTTATCCTTGATCTTTCCCTTTTTCTTAAGCACATGATACGCTGTTTCCACTCCGGAAAGCGTGGCTCCCGCATTCTCAAACGCATTGTGGATATAGCTGTCCTCATAAGCCGTATAAGGGTACATGAATGAAGACACCTCAAGACAGCCTGTCGCATTTCCGATAACCGCCTTGTCCCCTTCCTCAAGTGCCCGAAGCACTGTGCGAACTGTGATCGTACCGCCACATCCTGCGCACATCCTATGTCCCGGAGCAAGACGTTCCGGTTTGCTCATAACCCCTTTAAAATTGTATGTTGTCTTTTCCATGCTCTCCTAGACCTCCTCTGACTGCGCACTGCGCAGACCTATGTACTCATACATATCTGTCACTATATGTGTCCGGGCGATCGCCTCCAGCCTGTCATAGACTGCCTTAAAATCCGATACCGTGATATCCCTGCCGCCAAGGCCATAAAAATAATTCACTACATCAGCTGTACTATGCGCCTGATACATCGCCGCGCGCACTTCCGCGCCGAGCGGGCCGCTTGTAGCCGCAAACATCTCACTCCTGTCCATGACCGCCACCGCTTTTACCTTAGAGAGCGCTGCTGCGATCTCCTCCTCCGGAAATGGTCTGAACACCCTGATCTTGATCAGACCCACTTTCATGCCTGTCGTGTTTCTGATCTCATCGACTGCCGCCTTGCATGTACCCGCTGCAGAACCTATGATCACGACTGCGTACTCGGCATCCTCCATCCGGTATTCCTCAAAAAAGCTGTACTTGCGCCCTGTCATCTGCTCAAACCGGTCAGCAACTTCCATGATCACCTCCCGCGCATTGATCATCGCCTGCCGCTGTGCGCGTTTTGTTTCCATATAATAGTTGGAAACTGCGTACGGTCCGAGCGCCATTTTTTCGTCCGCATTCAAAAGATAATGCTCCGGTTCATACTCACCGACAAAATCCTTCACCTTGTCATCCTCGACCAGCAGGATATTCTCCACGCCGTGGCTTGTGATAAATCCGTCCTGACACACCATAACGGGCAGATGTACCCGCTTGTCCTCCGCGATCGGAAACGCCTGTATATAATTATCATACACTTCCTGGTTGGACTCCGCATAGATCTGGATCCACCCGGAATCCCTTGCCCCCATACTGTCCGAGTGGTCTGCATTGATATTGATCGGTCCTGACAATGCCCTGTTGACCAGTGCGAGGACGATCGGAAGTCTGTTTGACGCCGCTACATAGAGTTCCTCCCACATCAGTGCCATCCCACATGAAGAGGTCGCAGTGACTGCTCTCGCACCTGCAGCCGACGCACCGACCGTCGCACTCATGGCACTGTGTTCACTCTCGACAGGGATAAACTCCGTACCGATCTCACCGTTTGCGATATAGTTTGCCACATACTGCGGTATCTCTGTGGACGGTGTGATCGGAAATGCGGGCATCACATCCGGATCTACCTGCCTGATGGCATATGCCACCGCCTCATTTCCTGATAAACGTTCTCTGATCGCCATTTATTTTCCCTCCCTCATACTGATCGCACCAAACGGACACACCTTGGCACAGATGCCGCATCCTTTGCAGTGATCATAGTCAAAATCTTCTCTCTTTCCCGAAGTGACCGGAATCGATGAATCCGGACATACAGGCGTGCACAGAAGACACTGTTTACAGTTCTCCTGGCTCCAGACGGGTGTTGCCGTCCTCCACTCACCTGTACAGAAATCCTTTGAAGTAGCCGCCTCAAAGATCTTGTTGCCCTCCGTGATATCCTGCCAGGGGCTCTGTTCATTAATTCTATCATATATTTTCTCGTTCGCCATAACAACTCTCCTCATTCTACATCCCATAAGTTTGTGTCTCTGCACATAACAGTACTCCACCCTGCCAGGTGAAGCATAGATGATCTATGTTTCACTTTGCCGCCTCAAACGCCATCTCCAATGCCATCATGTTTCCGTCGATCACCTCTGGCTTCTTGGCAAATTTGTGCTGAAAAGACGCCCTCATCTCTGTGAGGAACTCCTCCCGCTCCATAACCTTTGACACTGCCACCGCAGCGGCAAGCATCGGCGAGTTCGGATAATTTTTCCCAAGTGCCTTTATCGAGATCTCCTTCGCATCAACTGTATAGACAGCACCCTGATATCCGTGCAGATGCTCCTCGATCTCCTCCTTGCTGCGCGTAGAATTGATGATGACAGCTCCGTCAGGATTCAGTCCTTTTGTCACATCGATACTATCCAACAGGCTCTCGTCCACGACCACAACATAGTCCGGCTCATAGATATTAGAGTGTACGGTGATCGGATTGCCGCTGATCCGGTTATATGCCGTGATCGGCGCCCCCATCCGTTCCGGTCCATACTCCGGAAATCCCTGCACATATTTTCCTGTCTTAAAAGCCACGTCCGCCAACAGCAGCGCCGCAGTCTTTGCGCCTTGTCCGCCGCGTCCATGCCATCTGATTTCTACCGTATCTTTCATTTTATTACCTATCCCTTCTATCTTATATATATTAATAAGTTTTTGATACACTAACTCCCATCCGCCCGCTCCGCCGGGCTCTCTGATCAGGATTGTGATGTCTTCACGCGAAACTCTATGTCCGCCACACTTAGGATATCATTATTTTCCAACTCCATAAGCTCGTACGGCGGTATCATAATACCGTTTACCAGCGTATGGTTCACACTTTTGAGATCCTGCACAAAATATTTATCATTCATTTTGGTGATCAGACAGTGCTTTCGACTCACAGCCCTTGAAAAATTCATAGGGATAACTCCATCTGCGGCATCGACATTTCTGCCGATCAAAAAATCTTCATCGTCAATAAGAAACTCCAGCTCCTTATCATTTCCGTGATACAAGAGTTTCAAAATTGTATTTTGAGACGCATGCGCAGACGATAAGCGCTCCGCTCCTCTACCACCTAGTCCCTGCAAATCCACCAGGGCTTCCTCCTGCGTGATCTTATCCATTTTTAACATCTGTATGATCTTCCTGACATACACCATCTGGCTGTATGGAAGATATGCGGCGATCCGTATGATGGTCTCCTCAAAACAGGCGAACCAGCTGCTGTCCGCATACCTCAACGCCCCTGTGATCGGTAGCACTGCCGCCATGACCTGACCCGCTGCTTTGTCATAATAGAGATGGTCATATTGATACCAGATACATTCCTTTTTCAGGAATCCATTTTCCTCTATTCTTATATTCAGGGAGATCATGTTGCAGAGCAGACCGATCAGCTTGTCCTCCCCAAGACCGGGCACAGCCTCCCTAAGTGGATCCAGATTTTCTCCAAGCGCCTGATATACCAGCTTCTCCCTGCCTTTGCACTGCTTTCTCTGATATGGCAGCATCTGTGGGATCTGCTCCTGCTCCAATATCCTGTATCCGATCTCAAAAAAGGGATCCTGCTCCTGAAACCAAAAGGAAAGCTGTCTATCCCTAGCCTTTACCAGCATGTCCGTCTTCCTCCTGTTTTCTCAATATCCTGATGGAATCGGATATGATCTCAAAAATGTGTGCGTTGGCTGCCCAGCTGCTCTCCGTACACTGAATCGTGACAACAAGCTCCTGCCCACTATAACTGCCGAGCAGAAATATATTGTAAAAGCTGTAACCCGTCACATGGGACAAATACTGTATCTCTCCATATGTCCTCCTGTTAATGGTACGTCTGGAAATCTTTTTGCATTCAAATTGACTGATATCCTTGCAGAACCCTTTGTAATATTCATTTAGCCTATTGTTCAGATTCTCGTCTGTCAGATCTGCCCCGCCTCTTGCGACATTGATCACCGTCTTTTTATCCTTTGACACCCAACTGTTCTGTGACGGCACAAATGAATCCGCCGGTTTGATATCTGACGGGATAATGATCTGAACCCCCTCATCATAAAGGCGGTATTGTGTATAAAGCATCTCGCTGTGCCTCCGTATTCCTATACTCACATGCTGGCACCTGTCAGTCTTTGCTGACAAGTTTTTGCCAGTACTCCATCCGGTCAGAAATCAGAATCGTACAAAACAGGTAGTCCCAGACTTCAATTTCCAGCCGGATAGAGTACTTGTACACCGATCTCTAAATAACAACATAGATAAACGCTGTCACAAAAAGGTGACAGCGTTTATCTTTACAAAATTACTCATCGACACTGTAGTTAGGTGCCTCTTTTG
>CAJUQU010000154.1:4455-8921 GCA_910588595.1 uncultured Lachnospiraceae bacterium
CTCTTTTGTAATATGAATGTCATGCGGATGACTCTCTCTGAGGGCTGCTGCGGAAATCTTGACGAATCTGCCATTATTTTTCAGTTCCTCGATCGTCTGTGTTCCACAATATCCCATGCCGGAACGAAGACCGCCCATCAGCTGAAACACGGTATCCTCCACATTTCCCTTGTAAGCAACCCGTCCCTCAACGCCCTCAGGAACAAGCTTCTTGGCATCTGACTGGAAATAACGGTCCTTGCTGCCGTTCTCCATGGCTGCGATCGAGCCCATGCCTCTGTACACCTTATATTTTCTCCCCTGGAATAATTCAAATGTCCCCGGGCTCTCCTCACAACCAGCAAAGATACTGCCCATCATACAGACATTACCGCCTGCCGCGATCGCCTTTGTCATATCGCCGGAATACTTGATACCGCCGTCTGCTATGATCGGAATGCCATACTCTTTTGCCACTGCATAAGAGTCCATGATCGCTGTGATCTGCGGCACACCGATTCCTGCGACAATACGTGTTGTGCAGATGGAACCAGGTCCGATCCCCACCTTCACCGCGTCGGCACCGGCTTCAATCAGCGCCCTCGTGCCATCGCCCGTTGCGACATTTCCCGCGATCACCTGCACCTCAGGGTAATTTTCTTTGATCATTCTGAGACATCTCAAAACATTCTCAGAATGTCCGTGTGCACTGTCGAGAACGATGACATCAACTTTTGCCGCCACAAGCGCCTCCACGCGCTCGAGTACATTTGCCGTGATGCCGACGCCTGCACCGCACAGCAGCCGTCCCTGCTCGTCCTTTGCTGCCAGAGGATACTTGATCGTTTTCTCGATATCCTTGATCGTGATCAGTCCCTTTAGGTTATAATTGTCATCTACAATAGGAAGTTTCTCCTTTCTCGCCTCTGCGAGAACCTTCTTTGCCTCCTCGAGGGTAATGCCTTCCTTTGCAGTGATCAGCCCTTCTGAAGTCATGGACTCTTTGATCTTCTTGGTATAATCTGTCTCGAATTTCAAATCACGATTTGTGATGATGCCGACGAGCTTTCTGCCCTCTGTGATCGGCACGCCCGAAATCCGGAACTTTGCCATCAGGGCATCCGCATCGCCAAGTGTATGCTCCGGAGTGAGTGAAAAGGGATCTGTGATAACACCGTTCTCAGAACGTTTTACTTTATCCACTTCCTCTGCCTGTGCCTCAATAGACATGTTTTTGTGGATGATTCCGATACCGCCCTGTCTTGCCATGGCAATCGCCATCCTGTGTTCTGTGACAGTGTCCATCCCTGCACTCATCATTGGAATGTTTAGCTTGATCTTCTTGGTCAACCATGTCGTCAGGTCCACCTGATTGGGAATTACCTGTGAGAAACTTGGTACTAATAGCACGTCGTCAAAAGTGATGCCTTCACCGATTATCTGACCCATTTTTCTTCCTCCTGTAAAAAAATTGAGCACGGGTGTGCTCGATCAAAAGATTGTTCCGCACTGTTGCTTTTAAAAATATTTTTACAATTATACTAAAGCCCACACAGCTTGTCAAGCATTTAATCCATAAAAACTTTTCGCGGAGCGATTCCTTTGATCGTCTTTGCAAAATCCTCTGTGAGATTCATCAGGATCTTCTGGTTCCCCTCATAAAATATCCAGTACAGCTTCTGATCCGGCAGATCGTGTCCGGCACTAAGATCCGTCACCTTTGTCTGGCGGTTTCTGTAGGAATCCAGCTGATGAGACTTTTCTGGAGCCATGATCTCAACCTTCTCCACGCTGATCGTCATGACTTTCTTTCTCCTTGTCTTTGCCATGATCTTGTCCACCGATATCTCCTTGTCCAGATAGAGATACTCATACTCGATATCTGTCCACTGAAATACAAAATAGTCAAGCACACCCAGTACGATCACGATTATGAAAAATATCATATTCACAGTCATAAATGTCAATAATCCGAAAAAGACCGTCGGAAGAACGCTCACAAATCTGATCAGTGTCTCCTTCATGCCCTTGTCCCTTTTCACCAGCAGTTCCTTGTAGCTTTCGTTCATAATACAATACCTTCCTTAATTTTTGTTAATACTCTCATGTTACGCTCATTTGAAATTGTAATCCGAAACTATGATCCGATATTTCAATGATATCTTATATGATAGAACAATTCAACGCAATATGCAAGATTTAGAAAAAATTAATAGTATGGTGATTGACAGATACCGACATTTCCATTTATCATATTCTGTAATCGTTCTACCAATTTATCGAAACTGAAACTGGCTGATGGAGGGAATATCATGGAAGTCTACAATAAAAATCGTGACCAAAACAACTCAATACACGATGAGATACGGGAACAGAATGCCAAACTAAGAGATGCGCCGTTAAAGGAAAAAATCGAATACTTTCAGGAATATTACCTAAAAACTACGATCCTCATAGTGATCGCTGTCATCTTTGTGGTCTATCTGGCATACTCCATACTGACAGCGCCCTCCGATACCGCGTTTGCAGCGTTCTTCTACAATAACACCGGGGACCCCTCCAGCACGGAACTGATCGACGGTTTTACAGCGTATATGAACATCGATACTGAAAAACATGAAGCCTATATCGACGCGACCATGAATTATGCTCCTGACAACAACAGCTATGATGCATACGTAAGCCTCGAGAAATCGATGGCGGTCATCACAACTGGTGAGCTCGATATCGTTGTCGGTGACACGGACACCCTGGACTACTTCGCGCGGGGCGAGTGTCTCCTCGATATCACTGCTGTTCTTCCCGACGACCTGCTAACACAGTTTGCGGACAAGCTCTACTATGCAAAATCCGGCGAGAACGGTGAACGGATCCCCGTCGGTGTCTATGTGACAGATTCGCCAAAATTGAACCAGTATTTCTACTATGTAGACAAGGAACCCATTCTGGGAATTGTCATCAACTCCGACAACATTGACAATGCCACCGCATTTCTCAGATATATTTATATTGAATAAAGTGTGCGCTTAAAGCGCACACTTTTTATCTCAGGGGCCAGATCAGCTTCTTCCACTGCTCGATCTGCGCTTCCGTCATGAAACCATTGGAAGTACCCACAAAACCAATTTTGTATGATGCGAACAGCAGAGCGTTCTTGATAGACTCCTTCGCATCCTTCGTCTTGACATAATAGTGGATAAACGCAGAGAACAGTGCATTTCCTGCACCGATCGTATTGACGATCTCCGTGGTCTTGACCGGTTTGTATTCAATAACGCTGTTATCCGCCTTCGTATAGAGGATCACACCCTTGTCACCGATCCCCATGATGATGATCTCGGGATCGTATTTCTCCCTGCACTCCTGAATGCAGTCATAGTGGTCGCTCTCGAGATCGTCATCGCTGATATACAGGATATCTGCCGCTTTCAGAAAATCCTCCTTATTCGCGATCTTCTCAGCCCGCATACTGCGCACATTGACTGCAAGGGGTTTGCTGTATTTCTTTGCAAGCCCGATGATCGGCCGACAGAAATTGCAGTTTGACATCAGCACCATATCCTTATCCTGGATCTGCCGCTCCAACAGCTCAAATTCATAATCCACATGCCTGATATCCTTGACATCCTCAAAGGTCTGCTTCTTACCTCTGCAATAGAGGATCACCGAGGTGGGCATGCCGTCAAGCATCGGCAGTACATAATCCGTGCGGAGGTCCACTTCATTCGTCTTGAGATAGGCATCGATCTGGTGTCTGGACATATTTCTTGCCACCATACTCATAAAATCCACTTCATCGCCGAGCCACTTTAGCGCCATCGCTTCATTAAATCCCGCACCGCCGATCTCGGTATCGACCAGATCCGGTGTGCTCTCAAACTGTTTATATGGAACCGGCAGTTCCTCGACTTTCACGATCGTCTCCATCTGAACAAAACCCGCTACCATTATTTTACTCATACAATCCCTCCCTTTCCTCATCAAAGCACTGATCCAGTCACGGACACTGTCTCGTATATAAATAACATGTGCTATCCATGAGTAGTTCCCCGTCTATCCACAAATTATTTTTCTATGCTTTGTATTTAGTTTAACATATTTTTTGACAATAATATATATTTTTATAAAAATTTTTGATTTTTTTTCGTAAAATATGCTAAAATGGCATTATATATTTCTATGCGGACGGAAAATACTTTCCTGTGCGCTCCTACGTGTAAGCACAGCCCCGCAAACTGCCTTAGTATACAGTAAAAAGGAGAACATCAATCATGAAAGAACAGCTTTATACGATTCCCTTAAATGACGCTTTCGCAGCGGACGACGAGTGCCCTTTCTGCTTTATCGAGCAAAAGCTGGAGCAGGATCTGCTCGATTTCACGCTCGGTTCCGGTTCCTCGTACATGGAGAGCGACATCCGTGATCTCACCGACAGAGAAGGATTCTGCCGCTATCACTTTCTCAAAATGTTTCAGTATGGAAAGATC
>CAJUQU010000155.1 GCA_910588595.1 uncultured Lachnospiraceae bacterium
CCTTTTTGATGATCTTGCGCGTCAGATCCCCCGGCACCTTCAATGTCCGATACAATCCTGTGACAAAGGCGTACGGCGCATTCTCACCGCGGCTCTTTCTGTGGACGCCGATCACCGTGATCAGCATTTCCACATACCGGGAGAGGACTGTCGCGATCGCAGCGCCGATCACCCCGAGCGCCGGTGCGCCGAATTTCCCGTAGATCAGGATATAATTGAACAGCAGATTTACAATAACAGCTGCTATTCCCGCTTTCATGGGCAGCAGCGTCTGTCCGCACTCGCGCAGCGTGCTCGAATAGATCTGCACCGCCGCAAAAGCCGGCAGACCGATCAGCATGACTTTCAGATAGCGCTCCCCGTACAGGAGCGTCGCAGCGATACTCTCCGCCGATCCGCCCCCTTTCAGGTAAGCACCGATCAGCGCCGTCCCGCAGCCCAGAAAGAGAACCGTCGTCAGCGCTGTTATGACTGTGACCATCCAGAACTTAAAACGCATCGTCTGGCGCACACCCTCATGGTTTCCCTGCCCGAAATACTGCGCCGTGAAGATGCCCGCACCGGACACGCCGCCAAAAATGCACAGATTGTAGACAAATATCAGCTGGTTGACGATCGCCACGCCCGACATCTGTTCAGTGCCGACCTGCCCGATCATAATGTTGTCAAGCAGGCTGACAAAGTTGGTGATCCCGTTCTGTATCATGATCGGCACCGCGATCATCAGCACCATCTTGTAAAAGTCCCTGTCCCCAATGAATTTCGACCGTATCCTCATAATTTCCTCCACCTTTTTGCGTACGTTTCCATATAATGCTGCCGATTTCCGACCATATAAAGAAATGGCAGCATGAACTACATCTTATCATTGTTTTGCGGGAAATACAAGTGTGTCTTTCCTGAAACGAAATGTCAACGACTTTTTAGTATCCCTCTGCGTTTCATTGCATGAAAAAAAGCCACTGTAGATTTCTCCACAATGACTCTTAGGTCATATGTATATAATTCTTTTTACATAAACTCAGGTACAACCTGAAAGTTTCTGTTCTTACGAATTACAATTCATGATAACGTGTACATTACTTCTCTTAATTCTTTTCCTTCGACATTGTCACCCATATATTTTTCTTTCCTGCTGTGAGCAAACTCATACGCAACTTTCATATTAGTAATCAGCTGCTGGCACTCTTCAAGACTTTCTCCGTTTGCAAGTTCCTCTCTGAAAAGCCAAATGACCGTTTCAATATACAAACAGCGCAATAAAATCTCACAAGGAATACCTACACCGTCACCAAGCTTTTGTACGAAATCAATTACTACATCCTTTGGCTCTAAGGTCAAATCATCTCTAAACTCATCAAGTATAAATCTCGATAAATCAAATACAGGGTCGCCCATTACGCCTTTAGGGTCAATAACCGTATATCCTCCATTTTCATTTTTAAGTATATTCTCATGGTGCAAATCACCATGCAGCAGAAGATTGCGAGAATACTTTTTGCATATATCTGTAAGCATTCGCTCTGCACTGTCAAGATACTGATACAATGCTTCACAATCCTCACGATCCTTTGTACCCTTTTTGCCAGCTTCAAACCATTCGGTGTATGTAGGGAATGTACTATCGGGCAAGTCAGTCTTGTGCAGTCCTTTAAATATTTCGCCTGCAATTTTAATACGTTCGTTGCGGGGAGCACTTTCATATAAAGTATAGGCAGGCACAATTCGTTCCATTATGTATACCTTATCATCAAATGAATACTCATAAAGTTTACAAAAATTCTCACCTTGAAACAATTTTAATGCCTGTATTTCCTTGTCAAAACCATTGTTGATAAGAATTTTGAGAATAACCTTACCATATCGTTTTGAAACCGCATAGAAAATCAGGCTGTTAGTGGAAAACTCTGACTTAAATTCTATTTCAGACAGCTCCCATTGTTTTTTGTATTTCTCTACAATACTGATTCGTTCGTTAAAACTTTCTGTACCTAACTTTTTTAAAAATCGCTCCGCTATAATATCAGTCAGCAATTTGAATCCGCCTCTCTCCTGTTTGTTCAATTCCAGTTTAGCTACTAACTATCTTAACTTTCCTTGATTTTCAAGGCTTTGCGGTATGTTTAACCTTAATATATGTATCCTTTTCCCTTGTTTTTGCCCTCATGGGCAGGTTACAAGGGAAAGTTTTTCTTATCCAGTTTTAATTCATTCCTACAACCTTATCCAAGAGTTTTGTAGATTCTCGCTTAGCCTCCCTTGTAGCGTGCGCATAGACATTCATGGTAGTACTTACGTCCGAGTGTCCTAAAAGTTCCTGCACATCTTTTGATTGTGCCCCGTTTGATAACAGGTTCGTTAGCATAATCAGTACATTTAGGGCAGATAAGGATAACAAAGACGGACAGAAATAAAAGGATTGCTAATAAAACAACTATAAAACAGCCAGAAAATTGTTTCCAATATGCTGAAAGCACATTTCGCTGGATACCTTCGGAGATCCCACGCAGTATTGGCGAAGGCAATGGCACATTGACTTTGGCAATACTGCTAGGGGGTTATCATCTATGGCAGAGCCAAGATGATAACCGCACTGTTCCAATATGAAATCAGGGAGGAAGGACATGGGTGAAATCTCTTTCAGCAACCACATCAGCAATAAGAAAAGCGCAATCAACAGCAAGGCAAAACTTGCAGGGGTTGCAAAACACAATCTGAGAAAGTACCGTTCGCAGAATTATGTCTATCAGACGGTGCAGCCCTTAAAATCCCTTGTCATCTTGCTATAAATATCCCCCACCTGTTCCTCACTACCGCCATGCAGATAGTGGTGCCAAAAGAGAAAAGAAGTGATAACATTTGCAGCGTTCATGTGCCGTATAATATCTTGCCTCTGGATTTGTTTCCCAGAAAGCTTCCAGATTGCACTAACATAATAATCCAGGAAAACCGTATCATCGATCCGGATACCATCTCCGCCTAATCTGCTCAGAAAAAAGCTCAAGTCCCCGGACGCTCCGCCAAGATCGACTCCCTGCCAGTCACATAGTAAAATATTTCCATTTTCGTCTTCCAATAAATTATCCCAATGAAAATCACCATGAATCAGCACACGCTCTTCGGAATCGTGCCATGCGATAAGATCATTTATTTTGCCTGCTATTTCCTCCAGTTGATTTTCATGAAACGAACCTGAATGTTCAGCCAGTACACTTTTCCATCCGCATAAGCATTCCGTAATCTTTTGGTCGGATAGCGGTTCTGCCTTCTGCTGCTCCTTGCACATAAAAGACGGTGGGGCGTCTGTATGTAATGCAGCCAATGACTTTGTAATTTTTTGAATCAATTCTGCATTAATAGTATGGCGTTGAGGGCGGCAATACTTTTTCATGAAGATAATGATTTCATTTTCAGAAGTTTCAGCTCGCAGCACTTCAGGAAGATAGATTCTTGGCCGTGTCATCTGATTTCGGTAAAATAACGCTTCCCGTGTATAAGCGGCAAATAGTTCTTCTTTCAGTTTTTCATGAACCACATGTTTCAAAACATACTTTCCATCAATTTCGTAAACATCTGCGCCGCTCTTTCCGACTTTGATTTCCATAACATTGTGTCCGTTTAAATACTCATTGACATTCATCATTTTGCCTCCATAAGTCCAAACAATTCTCGCATCCACTCAATGGAAATACGGATATAGTTATAATCCCGTCTTCGCATAGGTGTTGCCCAAATAGTGCTATCACACCAGGATTCACCATGTTGTCCTTTTGAAAAGATGTGCATTTCAAATGGGATTTCGTGTTTTTTCAAATTCTCAGCATAATACAGCACATTTTCAACATTTGTTAGCTTGTCCTCAAAGGTATTGTACAAAAAAGTCGGCGGTGTATATTTACTGACCTGTTCATCACAGGATACAAGTTTTAACCTTTCCTCCTCATCATAGCCGACATGGTCTTTCAGAAACATTCTGCAATGATTAAGTCTTGATGTCAGGATAGCATAACACAGAATGACTGCATCTGGTCGGCATTTCTCATCACCCAGTTTATGCCAAAGAGTACTTACACTGGCGCACAAATGACCACCCGCTGAAAATCCGCATATTGCAATACCGCTTTCCATAATTCCCCATTCCCAAGCATGTTCCCGAACCAATCGTATAGCTGACATCAGATCCTGCTGTGGTTCTGGAAAATGGTGCGGTTCCACACTATAGTTCAGAACAGCGGCATGAAACCCGGCAGCGTTGTACTGTAGTGCTATCCTATCTTGGTCAGAATCTACCAATTTCGTATACCCCCCGCCCGGTGCAATTATAACAATCGGTCTGGGGTTGTCACTTTTCTCCACCAGATATAACTGTAACGATGGCATAAAACCGTATTCTGTTTGGTAATCTCTCACATTTACTTCAAAGTATCGCATAAATAAACCACCTTTCTCATTTTATTTTGATACAGTTCTCCTGGATTATAACCTGTTTGAGAAAAGTGGTGTATAATTGGAAGGTTTATATTTTTTTCATATCTGCCAAAAGATGACAGAGCGTATCTGCTTGCGTTCTTGTTCTTATCAATGATTTTAGATACTGATCCGCCCTGGATCGTAATTCTGCGTCTTCTACAATACCAAGAAGGAACCCTGTAGCTTTCTGGTCCAGTCCATCATCATACGCAGTTAAAAACCGTAGAATTGCCATGCAACTGTAACCGATGTCCAGCAAAAACCGTATCACATACATCCGCCTTATTTCATCGGTTTGGTATCGCCGTCGAGAATACGGTTCTTTCTGTGCAAGCAGACTATTACGTTCCCAGTTACGAATGGTTTCAGGTGTCACACCAAGCAATTCAGCTGCCTCTTTTCTAGAATATTTTTTTTCGTCATTTTCATCTTTACCTATTTGCTTTGTCACAATGGATACCGCCTTTTTTGTTCGGGTGATATCCTGTTCAACAGCCTGTAGATAATTCTGTGCCGCTCTGTCATATGCTTCTAAATTCCAATCTTTAGCTGCGGCTATTATATTCATGCTTATTTTACGAAGGCGTGTATTCACAAACCCACCGAAAACCAGACTGCATACCTGTATCTGATAAATATGATGCTCATTAAATACTCGGTATTGATTCGGCATTCTTTCTACAGGTTCCAAAAATCCGATTCTTTCATAAAACCTAATGGTTCCAGCCTTAACTCCAGTCTTTGCCGATATCTCTTTTATAAAATAGCATGAGTTGATCAATTTTTTCTCCTTACCCCACATTCAAAACATAAAGAGTATCAAAATCCGTCCCTTTTGTTTTATTCATTTCTTATATGTTTTAATTCATGACAAAATCTGAACCTCTTCTTTAGAGAATCACCCATACCATCAACAACAACTTCAGGTGTCAAATCAATATCCAGAATCAAATCTTGCGCTACTTCCTTCAGCGGTGGCTTCTGCTTATAACGGCTAAACGCCGCACAGAGTATTTTCCTATTAGTGCATCCGGCCAATTCTAAAGCATTATACCATACTTCTCAAAAACTAAACAAGAATATAAAACTTAATCTTTTTTCAGCTTCCAGCAGTCAATCCGCAAAAGATACCTTATGGTAGTTGCTATATCTATACTGTTGTGGTCTATATTGTATCCTGCACATATGATATTCATCTTATTAGTCCTTTCCTTAAAAAATTGTGAAAGCATTTTCAATCAATTCTTCATGTCCTGTTCATTTCATGTTATAATTTGTTACAGATTTTTCTTTCCCTTATTTTTGCCCTTATGAGGGTTCGTAACATGAGGGAAAAGGATATGACACAAGGGAAAGCGTAAGGGCAAACTCACATGCTATAAATGTAACATTTTCAAGGACTTGCGAACTTTTGGAGATAAGATATAACAGCTATTAAATGTTATATATTAGGTCTTATCAGAATTCAAGTTTATCAAACTGTTCGACCTATTGGAATTTGTTGAAGAAAAATTTAATTTTCCATCAAATTCATTCCAAACATTTTATATCTTATTCCAACAGAACGAACCATTTTCCCAGTTTCAATAAACTGTTCAATTTCACTTTTAGATAACCATGTCCAGTCGACTACTTCACTTTTATCCAATATAACTTCTTCATCTTTTAAATCTTATCTAACTACATAAATATCCATAAACTCAACCACCAGTAAATTCCCACTGCCCACCAGCCTTTTTATCTGGATGTCTTTGAGTAACTAACAACACCACCAACGCCGTCATTGATGGCAATGAAACGGACGCCGTTCTGTGGGAAAATCATTTCCGTGTACATTCCCACTTGCAGATAGTGATATTGTCAATATCATAGTGTGTTATACGCTCTGTCGGCGTTGTCGTGAAAATGCCGTTGCCGCCGGAGAGGGCAAGGGCATTTGAAGCGGAAGGAAAACAGGGCTTTGTTTGGGGCTGGGAAGCAGGAAACAAAGGACTGGTTTCAGCAACAGACAGGGCGTATATGAAAGCCCCCGTCCCCAGCCTATGGGATAAAATCTCCCAAACCTTTAGACACCGTGACTATATGTGTGACCACACTCATTTATTTTTAGGGGTCGTTCTTTTCTCAAAATTGAAATGGACGGAAAGCCATTTTAGGGCTTTCCCGTCTTGATTACCCATCAGCAAAGACTGGCGAGGCTGTCAACGGCGACGCATTTGTGCGCCGTTCATCTTGACTGTTGACTGGCTCGGTTGGCTTTGCTATCCACATAAAACAAGTTATTCCCACATTTTTTTATTGCTACCAGTTTCAAAACAAAAAGGTGACGAATGAGGATAGTGTTCAACTGGACATTGGTGTTTTAGTCCCCATGCCTTTTGAGGAATATAAAGTAATGCTTCAAATTCCATATTCCACAAATCTTTCTTTTTCCCGTTTTTCACTTTTTCATAATAGGCAGGCCCATTTATTAAAGCAACACACCTCGAATATAAAAATGAATCGCCACTTGTATACGGGGCTACTTTTTCACAATCTTCCATGAGTTTCTTGGTATCCAAATTATAAAGCAGTTCAGACATTAGGTTGTCAAACTCAAAGATTGTATCATCGTTTTGCGTAGAAAGATATTCGATGACAGGTTTTAGAACCTTATCATCGTTACCCTCATTATCCCAATCGCATAATTCCATTGTATTCCAAAAGAGTTGAAATTTATCTGACATTTTTGACATTTTATTTGTCCCTCCGATATTTATTCATTCTTCTGTTTTATCTTCCCACAAAGAGGAAGAAAATCCCACAGACAATAATCATAATGCCCAGAATGCCCATAAAGACACAATACCCGCCCTGTCCGAACAGGTCATAGATAAAGCGCCCAGGACCGTTTGGTTTTTCTCCCTCCGGGCTTGTGACCCACTGCCAGTGGAAGATTGCTCCCAACAGCGTCAGCCCGCCGCCCGTAATCACCACATACTGCCAGTGGTCTTTTAAGTATGCTACGATATTCTCCATGTATTACCCCTTTTTCCTCTCTGTGGATTTGGATTTTTAAGCAAGTCCGACTTCTGTGCAATCTTTTTCAGCCACTTCTTTTCGTCCTCTGACAGCTTCTTCAAATTCAATTTAAGCCATTTGCAGATAAACGCCAAAGACGCTTGCTCCGGGTCACTGTCTGGGTCGGTAATTTCGGTAGCGGCTTCCAATAATCCCTTCAGCGGGTTATCCTCTGGGACACTTAAAAAGTTGTCCCTATGGGCTTCCCGTAAATCAAGAGCTATCCCGTTTATGTCCTGCTGGATTATGTAGCGGCAAAAGCTGTCGTCATCAATATGGGCAGCGATAAGCTGTCTTAACTGCGGGTCGGTCAAGCCGGGATTGTGCTGTTTCATAATCGTTGCGCTCATAGCGTCCACAATGGCGTTTGCGCTCTGTACCTGCTTCACCGCCGTTCCGTTCACATAGATTTCAAGGTCGGCCATTAACCGGGGAAAATCCGGGTGCGCCGCCAATTCGCACAAAAGGGAATTATCCACCCGCCCGCTTTTCAACAGATCAATCATTCCGTCACTCAAACGCAGGTCTGCAAGATCGGCGTTTGGGTGACGTTTCACTTCAGACAGCCCCAGCAGATAGTCCGCGGTTACGCCGTAAAACTGCGCCAGCTTGATGAGGGCGTAGTGGCTGATGTCCTTGAAGTCCGCCGCTTCATAGCTGCCCAGTGCAGATTTGGAGAGGTTCGTCTGCTCCGCAAGCTGTTCCAACGTCAAGCCACGTTCTACACGCAGGTCTTTCAAGCGTTCTTGGATTGTTAAGGCCATATCACCGCCCCCTTTCGTTTCAGCTTCCCTCATTATATCACAAATCCAAGAGCGTGGAAATAGTGAGTTTTCCGGGCTGATTTCCTACCTCTTGGATATACGGCACAGGCGGTCGAAAACGTGTAGACTTGGGATAGTTCATCGATGGACAAGCCCCTTGAAAACCGAATGACCGTCTGAAAAGGAATACCCCGGCGGGGGAAGTGCGCCGTGACCCTGCTTCTGGACACCGTGACCAGAGCGGGCGAGCGCACCAACGCCGGAACACGCCGCAGGAATGGGGCAGGAAGCCTTTTCGGGGAGAACGGCAACAGAGCACGATCAATGACCTGCTGGAAGAAAACAAGAAGCTGGAGGCGAGGGCAAAGGCCAGCGAAAAAGTCGGTATAACAAAGTAGGTGAAGACCATGCAGGGTTGTTTCACGAAGAATAATTGAAACTAATAGACACGGCATTTTTACGAGGGATATGGAAGCTATACATATTTTCCATATCCCTCGACTTTTTCGCCCTGTAGAGGTATAATATCTATATAGTATAGGTATATGCTACTTAGTGTCTGCTGATTAAGCAAATATTTGCAACTTCCAACTCTTACATCTGC
>CAJUQU010000156.1 GCA_910588595.1 uncultured Lachnospiraceae bacterium
CTCATAACATTTCGTCAAATGACGCACTTCCAGCATATCCTGCCCCCCCTTTCCTGTATTCCTACTGGCAGGCAAGCAATCCTTTGTCCTTGATCGATCGTGTGAATTCCTCTATATACTCTTTATCGATCTCGGATGCACTGACCTGTCCATCCCCCAGTACCTCACAGATCTCTTCCACACTCATAAAGACATCATTGATGCATTCCAGTATTTTAAATGCATCATCGTTTACATTATTTGTTCAAGCTTGACATTTTAAATTTAACATTTTATGACAAATAGTACCATGTCAAAACTGGAAAAGAATTTTTTCCAGTTTTGACATGGTACTATTCCAAATAACATGATATGATAAATTACCAATGAAAAAAAATTAAGGAGGTCCTACAAATGAACGATAAAAATATCCTTCATTTCCTCAAAAGAGCAACTGCACTTATGCTGGTACTCACGATCGTTGCTGCTATTCCAAAGTACAGGCGATGTGAAGAACCTGAACTTTTCTCATCTATTAAGATTCATTCCCTTACATTTCATCCCCAAAATGATATCTGAGATTTTCGTTAATAAGCTTTCGATTATACGCATCCTTCCTTGCGGCAGCAATATAGTACGCCTGCCGCATCATTCTTTTTATCTCTCTCAGTTCCTGCTTCTGCATTTCAGAATCTTCCATCGTTTTAGTCAGTTTTAACCTATTTCCTGCCACTCCCATCAGCAATTCTACCAATGCATGTGCATATCCACAACTGACAGCCATCTTCAAGCCTTCACTGGCTTTTGCCAAAGCTTCCTCATATCGTCCCAGCTTACCGAGCGGTCGTGCCAGATTCGCCAAAGTAATGAGCTTCAGCTCCTCCGCATTTTTCACATCCATATACCCCGCATCCAGACTCCTTATGATCGTCTCATATACCCGGATCGCCTCATCCATGTCACACATAGCATAGTATGTATTTCCGATCTCCATAAGGATCAGTATCTCCTGCTCTCTGTATGGGAATACGATATCGCGCTTCCCATCCCGCAGATAACATTCATAATCAGGGATCGTCATCGCCAGTGCCTCGCCAAGCTGCTGCATATGTTCCTGTACCCCGATCGTTCCCATATTATAAGCCAATATGGATTCTACCCGTTTCAGATACTGTCTGTCCGTCACATAATCTGATATCTTCTCCCTGATTCGCGTCAGGTAGCGCTCCGCCACATGATAATCACGCTTTGCCATGGCATCCTCAAACAAAGGGTACTCTTCCAGCAGGGACATATCCTTTCCCATACAGACTGCACAATTGTTGTGTACTCCGCGCCCCATCTTTTCCATAAGCTGCCTGTACGTATCAGGCTTGATCCTGTGTTTATTGTGCTCAATGTGGGACAGAGTCTGCACCGAACAGATTCCGTCGCACAACTCTTCCTGCGACATTCCGACTGCATTTCGTGTCAGCCGGATCACATCTCCAGCCCTGTAATCTGCCATCTCAATTCCTCCCCGCAGAACCGTCTGATCGTCTCCATCTGCTGCCGATCGCCAAAAACTTCACAGATGCTGTACGCCATAAGGCATTCCCTTTGGATTTCCTTCCTGGCATCATGATCTCCGGCAGCACTCAGATTCCCCTTCTCCGATGCCGCCCTATACCGACGCAGCAATGCCTGCGCCCTGAGAAAGTGCAGTCGGTCCAGACCCTCTATTTCCCTTCCCTGCGCGACAAAATCAATTCCCTGGTTGATATAAGACAACTCCATGTCCGGATTCTGCATTCTCTGTTCCAGTCTGATCAGTTCCATAAGGATCCTGTACCCTGTCTTCTGTTTCCTGTGTTCTGCATCATAGCGCTGAACATGACGAAACAGATCCAGCAATATTTCTTCTGTTTGGACATCTCCATGATCCTTCCCATAGTGAACCATAAGCAGTATCAGTCCGATCTCCGTCGATGTATACAACTGTCTTCCCCCACTGCCCGGCACGAACTTTTGTTTTGTCAGGCGCAGCGTGCGGAGTGCGTGTTCACACAGCTTTATCTGTTCATCCTGCTGACTGTCCTGGGTGTTTTCGCTGTTTTCCAACTGATCCACTGCGATCAAAACTTCCTGATAACTGCAGAACTGTTCGTGAATCCTGGGCGCACTGTTCTTCATGGCACGGTATGCCGACAGCGCTTCCCGCACCCTGTCATATTCCCTTTGCTGCATATGTTTCCTGATTGATTCCCGCGCACACCACAGTGCATGGTCCTCGTCATTTAAGAGCTGTTCAAACTGATCTGCCGTCTTTCCGATCCGCTCCAGCAGCAGACTGCTTGTCATGGAATCCACACATCGGATCCCCCGCTCCAGACGGGACAGTTTGGTCTTGGAACAGATACCGCCACACACCTGCCCCAGATCCAGACCGTATCTGTCCCTGTAATAACTCAATATTACACCTGCGGAATTGATCTTTGCAATACCGCTGTCGCCCCCTGCTTCAAGATCATTTTCATTGGTCTTTGGCACATTGACTCCTTCCTTAGCATTTATTTCTTTGCTTTCTTCGCCCGCTCCAGCATCCTTTTCACATAGATTCCCGTGTAGGAATCCGGGCACCTGGCTATGCGCTCCGGCGTGCCCTCGGCGATCACCGTGCCGCCGCCGTCTCCGCCCTCCGGTCCGATGTCGATGATGTAGTCTGCCGTCTTGATCACGTCCAGGTTGTGCTCGATGACGATCACCGTGTTGCCGCCCTCCGCAAGGCGCTGCAGGATCTCGACCAGCTTGTGCACGTCCGCAAAGTGGAGCCCTGTCGTCGGCTCGTCCAGGATATAGATCGTCTTGCCGGTACTTCGGCGGCTCAACTCCGTCGCGAGCTTGATGCGCTGCGCCTCGCCGCCGGAGAGCGTCGTCGAGGGCTGCCCCAGCCGGATATAGGAGAGTCCCACATCATACAAAGTCTCGATCTTTCGCTTAATAGAAGGAACGGGCTCAAAGAACGTCATCGCCTCCTCGACGGTCATGTCCAGCACATCATAGATGCTCTTTCCCTTGTATTTCACATCGAGCGTCTCTCTGTTGTAGCGCTTTCCCTGGCAGACCTCGCACGGCACATACACATCCGGCAGAAAGTGCATCTCGATCTTGATGATGCCGTCTCCGCCGCACGCCTCGCACCGTCCGCCTTTGACATTGAAACTAAAGCGCCCCTTGCTGTAACCCTTTGCTTTCGCGTCGACAGTCGAGGCGAACAGATCTCTGATCTGGTCAAACACACCCGTGTAAGTTGCCGGGTTGGATCTGGGCGTCCTGCCGATCGGTGACTGGTCGATGGCGATCACCTTGTCGAGCTGTTCCACCCCTTCTATTTTCTTGAACTTACCCGGAAGGGTGCGCGCCCTGTTCAGCTGTTTTGCCAGATATTTGTACAGGATCTCGTTGACCAGCGAGGATTTGCCGGAGCCGGACACCCCTGTCACGCAGGTAAACACACCGAGCGGAAACTTCACATCGATGTTTTTGAGGTTGTTCTCCGCCGCCCCCTTTACCGTGAGCCACCCCGTCGGCTTTCTCCTTGCCGCAGGCACGGGAATCTGTATCTTTCCGCTCAGATACTGCCCTGTGATGGACTCGGGCACCTCCATGATCTCCTGCGCCGTTCCCTGTGCGATCACCTCCCCGCCGTGCTCCCCGGCGCCGGGCCCGATATCGATCACATGATCTGCCGCCAGCATGGTATCCTCGTCATGCTCCACGACGAGAAGCGTATTGCCGAGTCCCTGCAGATCGCGCAATGCCGCCAGCAGCTTGTCATTGTCCCGCTGGTGCAGACCGATGCTCGGCTCATCCAATATATAGCACACCCCGACAAGCCCGGAACCGATCTGCGTCGCCAGCCTGATGCGCTGTGCCTCACCGCCCGACAAAGAAGCCGTTCCCCTGGACAGACACAGGTATTCCAGCCCGACACTTGCGAGAAATCCCACCCTCGCGCGGATCTCCTTCAAGATACGCTTTCCGATCAGCTGCTGCTGTTTGGTCAGCTCCATCGTGTCCAGAAAACTGTAAAGGCTGCCGATCGACATGGAGGTGATCTCATAGATATTCTTATCGCAGACTGTCACCGCCAGGGACGTCTTTTTCAGGCGCCTTCCGCCGCACTCCTTGCAGGGTGTGATGCGCATGAACGTCTCGTACTCCTGCTTGATGCCCTCGGAGGCAGTTTCCCGGTATCTGCGCTCCACATTTTTGATCAGTCCCTCAAATGCCACAGGGTAAGTCCCCTCGCCGCGCTGTCCCTTGTAGTGGACTGTCACTTCCTTCCCTTTTGTCCCGTTGACCAGCACATCCTTTGCCTTGTCCGACAGTTCCTCAAACGGCGTGTCGAGTGAAATACCATACTCTTTGCTCAGCGCCTGCAGGATCGCATTCGTAAAGCTTCCCTTGTCCGCACACGACTGCCAGCCCATGACCGCGATCGCCCCCTGGTTGATGCTGAGGCTCTTGTCCGGTATGATCAGGTCGATGTCAAACTCCATCTTGTAACCAAGTCCGAAGCACTCCGGGCAGGCGCCGAACGGATTGTTGAACGAAAAGCTTCTCGGCTCCACCTCGTCAATGCTGATATTGCAGTCGGGGCAGGCAAAGCTGTCTGAGAAATTCATCATCTCGCCGTCGATCACGTCGACCATCAGCAGACCGTCGGAGAGCGCCATGACATTCTCGATGGAGTCTGTCAGTCTCCTCTCGACGCCCTCCTTCACAGCGATCCTGTCCACGATGATCTCGATATTGTGCTTGATATTTTTCTCGAGCTTGATCTCCTCGGACAGATCGTACAGATTGCCGTCGATGCGGACGCGCACATAACCGCTTTTCTTTGCGCGGTCAAGCACCTTGGCGTGCTCCCCCTTCCTGCCGCGCACGACCGGCGCGAGCAGCTGGAGTTTCGTGCCCTGCGGCAGCTCCATGATCTGGTCTACCATCTGGTCGATCGTCTGCCGCCTGATCTCCCTGCCGCAGTTTGGGCAGTGCGGTATGCCGATGCGCGCATACAGGAGCCTGAAATAATCGTAGATCTCCGTGACTGTGCCGACTGTCGAGCGCGGATTGCGGTTGGTGGACTTCTGGTCGATCGAGATCGCCGGCGACAAGCCGTCTATGCGCTCCACATTCGGCTTTTCCATCTGTCCCAGAAACTGCCTGGCGTAGGAGGACAGCGACTCCATATACCGCCTCTGCCCTTCCGCGTAGATCGTGTCAAATGCCAGTGAGGACTTTCCGGAACCGGACAGTCCTGTCAGCACCACAAACTTGTTTCTGGGAATATCCAGATCGATGTTTTTCAGGTTGTGTTCATTTGCACCGCGAATCTTGATGACCTCTCCCCTGGGAAGCATTTTCAGTTGTTCTCTGTCCATCTTCGTACCATACCTTTCCACAATTCAATATCACTGTTTTGTACATCCGTTTCGGATATTTAATTCGTTATTTCCTTGATCTCTCATCACGACGGCACACGGGTGTCCCTCCTGCGGCATTGCTCAAATAACAGTGTGTACAACATCTGCCATTTGAGCAATGTTGTGCCCGCAGCTTTACAGTCCGCCTGTCATCTCCTGCAGCTGCTTCTTGAGCTCCATCATCTTGTCTCGCAGCTCCATCGCCGCCTCAAAGTTGAGGTCTGCTGCTGCCTTGCGCATATTTTTCTCGACCGTTTCAATGAGCTTTTTCAGTTCCTTCTCATTCATGGACTCCGGATCCTTTGCAAACTTCTGCTCTTCCTTCGCCACTGCCTTCGATATGCTGATCAGGTCGCGCACCGCCTTCCTGATCGTCTGCGGGGTGATGCCGTGTTCCTCGTTATATTTCTGCTGGATCGCGCGCCTTCTGGCTGTCTCGTCCAGCGTCACCTGCATGGAATCCGTGATCACATCGGCGTACATGACCACATGCCCTTCGGCGTTTCTCGCCGCCCGCCCGACAGTCTGTATCAGGGAAGTCGCAGAGCGCAGAAATCCCTCCTTGTCCGCATCGAGGATCGCCACCAGCGATATCTCGGGAATGTCGAGTCCCTCGCGCAGCAGGTTGATCCCGACGAGCACGTCAAACACGTCAAGACGCATATCGCGGATGATCTGGGCGCGCTCGAGCGTGTCGATATCCGAGTGCAGATACTTCACGCGGACACCCACCTCGGACATGTATTTCGTCAGATCCTCCGCCATGCGCTTTGTCAGCGTCGTCACCAGCACCTTATTGTGCTTTGCCGTCTCCGCGTTGATCCGCGCGATCAGGTCGTCGATCTGCCCCTCGACAGGGTGGATCTCGATCTCCGGGTCGAGCAGTCCTGTCGGCCGTATGATCTGTTCTGTGCGCAGCAGCTCGTGCTGTCTCTCGTATTCATTCGGCGTCGCGGACACGAAGAGCATCTGGTCGATCTTCTCCTCAAACTCCTCGAAGCGAAGCGGTCTGTTATCCAGCGCTGACGGAAGCCGGAAGCCGTACTCCACGAGAGTGTTCTTCCGCGAGCGGTCGCCGGCATACATCCCGCGGATCTGCGGGATCGTCATGTGCGACTCATCAATGATGATCAGAAAATCATCCGTGAAGAAGTCCATCAGGCAGTACGGCGGTTCCCCCTCTTTTGTCCCGTTCAGATGTCTCGAATAGTTCTCGATCCCGGAGCAGAATCCTGTCTCGCGCAGCATCTCGATGTCGAAATTTGTCCGCTCCGACACGCGCTGCGCTTCCAGGAGCTTGTCCTCACTCTTGAAGTAGCGCACGCGCTCCTTCATCTCCGCCTCGATGGCATCGCACGCCTTGGCGATCCGCTCCGGCGCGACGACGTAGTGTGATGCCGGAAAGATCGTGGTGTGCTCCAGCGTGGCGTTGACCTTGTTGGTGACGGGATCGACCTCCGCGATGCGGTCGATCTCATCGCCAAAGAACTCTACCCGGATCCAGTAGTCGCCGCCCTGTGCCGGGTGGATATCGACCACATCGCCATGCACCCGGAAACGGCCTCTGTCAAGCTCCATATCGTTTCGGTCATACTGCATCTCGATCAGGGCGCGGATAACCTCATCCCGGTCCTTGGTCATGCCCGGTCGCAGGGAAAGCATCATCCCCTGGTACTCATCGGGACTTCCCAGACCGTAGATGCAGGAAACGCTCGCCACGACCACGACATCCCTGCGCTCTGTCAGCGATGCTGTCGCGGACAGTCTCAGCTTGTCGATCTCGTCGTTTACGGCGGAGTCCTTTGCGATGTAGGTGTCCGACGACGGGATATATGCCTCCGGCTGATAGTAATCGTAGTACGACACAAAATATTCTACCGCGTTTTCCGGGAAAAATTCCTTGAACTCGCCGTAGAGCTGCCCCGCGAGGGTCTTGTTGTGCGCTATCACCAAAGTGGGCTTCTGCAGCGCCTGTATGATATTTGCCATCGTGAAGGTCTTGCCGGAACCCGTCACGCCCAGTAAAGTCTGGAACTGGTTGCCTTCCTTAAAGCCCTTCACGAGCTCCGCGATCGCCTCCGGCTGGTCGCCTGTGGGCTGGTATTCACTGTGCAGTTTGAACAACATAGGACTAAAATCACCTCCGTAAATCCAATGCGAATGTTCCATTCGCATTGCAAAAAAGTAATGGTGTTTCTAACTCAAAAAGTACTTTTGATTATAGCATATGGCTTTCGATTTGTACAGAGAAAAGAAGATATTTTCGGAACTTTTGTTTGCCATTCTATTTCCTGTTAATGCCGGAGCATCTGCCGCAACCCTATATAGATCTGAATGCCCCTGTACTGATCTTGAACAGCAATACATTAAGGCAGCCAACTGGTTCCCGTTTTGAAAACCAGTTGGCTGCCATTTAATTGACTGCTGTATTCCTCTACCCCAATCCCTTTATCCAGTTCCTGCCAAACAACAATCCTGCCAGCAGAAGGGAGGCACCCAGACCGGTATAGAAAACAGCGATAAACCGCTCCGGCGCCAGTCTGCCCGCACGCAGGCCGATCCCTGCAGTCATCATCACCGCCATGACTGCAAATGATCTCCCGTCAAAGAATTTCAGAAAAAAATGCCGTTCTTCCAGGTACGAGTTGATCCGGACCGTGTGCTTTTTGACCAGCTTTCCAAAGATAAATCTCTGAAACACCGCAAAGACAAGCACTGACAACATACAGTCCAACACCGTGAGATAAGGGGGGTATGCCATCACACCGATGCGGAGGATATTGAATCCCGCCGCACTCCACACCAGGCAGGCAAGCAGCAGCAATGTATTCCGCTTTACTTTCATGATCTGTCTCCTTTGTTAAACACAGCTCGATCGCTGATCGCATCGGAGCGTGTCTGAAAAAGCATCCGCAGCATTTTCAAACACGCCTTAATATGAACAATGTTCATTATAGTAAACCGTAATACATTTGTCAAGTACTTTTGCCTGCAATGCTCCGCTTGAAATGTACCTTATGCCATCGCTGACGCCATCGCTATCAGCGATCCTACTCGCCGACCGCCTTGTTTGTCAACATGGTATAATTGAGTTTTGCCATGCTGACGCCGCCCATGTGCGTCTCCTTCTCCCCGAGGCGCAGCACCTTGTTCTGCCCCTTTTGGGTTGGCAGCCACTTTGTCAGACCGTCCCCATTCGGATCTCCGGTCTTTGCAAAATTCGTGAGATACGTGCTCATCTGCCGACTCAGCGCATGGTCCTTGTCCGTCATGGGGCGCCAGCAGTTGTCAAGAGTCCCAAACCAGTACCACAGATCGCTGCTGTGCCATGCGCCGTTCTCATCGCCGGGAAGCATTCTGTCAAAAAACCAGGCATAGCTTGGCTGTTTTCCCTGATCCGCCTGCAGACGGCACCAGTCTTTTGCCATTTTGTATATAAAGGGCGGCATGAC
>CAJUQU010000157.1 GCA_910588595.1 uncultured Lachnospiraceae bacterium
TCCAGCAGCTGCTGTTGCTGTTGCTGCAGCGCCTGATAATACGCATCCAGTGCAGCCTGCTGCTCCGCTGCAGCCCGCTCCTCATCGGTCATCGCCGCCTGCTGTTCTGCCGCCGCTGCCATCTCCGCCTTGATCGCTGCCGCTTCCGCCTTGCAGGTATCAATGCTCCCCGACGCCACCGCCGCATTGATGCGCGCCGCATAATTCGGGTTGTCCGTGTTGACACCTACCGTTGCGGACCTCGGCGATACCTTGTAAGAACTCTTGTTGATCACCTCGCGGCTCACCTCGACACCGTTCTCCTCCACAACTTTCCAAAGCTGTGCAGTATACCCGATATGGGCAGATTCGACACTGATATACCCCACACCCTGACTCGTAGTCGGCGTGATGATCTCGTGGTCCGGGCGAGTGGTCGAAAGCGTCTCACTCTCGTAGCGCACGACGCGCCCCGGATCTCTCTGCTCCACGCCATAGATCGTAAATGTGATCTGTTTTCCTTCCGTGATCCCTTCTATATAGACCGGATTGTCCCAACTGTTGACAAAGCGGAAATCCTTGCCAGCCGCCTCAGCAATGGCAGCATCCATCGACGGCTTCACGTACGCGATGATCATAGAATGATTATTGCGCTCTGTCACTTCCAGCTCCGATAAGAGAACCGCATTGTACAGTGTCGTTGACACCTGGCAGATACCGCCGCCAAGACTGTCGACCACCTTTCCGTTCTGGTAAGATCCTGCCGGGTAGTACCCGTTTGCTTCTGTAAAGGGCTTGATCGCGTCGTAGGTAGAGAACTCATCTCCTGGATACAAAAGAGTCCCGTTGATCAGGCGACACCCGTTCTCCACGTTTTTGCACCTCGCAGAACTGCTGGTGGAATAGCTCGTCGTGAAAGTGCCGAGCACATCTGTCATTTTCTGCAGTTCCTCGACGCTGCCCTTTGGCTCTGTCACATCGATCGCAAGATCGATAGACGCATCCTGATAATCCCAGCCCACGGTGATGTAGTCGTATGTCTTATTCAGCGACTCCTCGACGTTCACCCGCTGTCCGGTCTGCCCTTCCTCTATGACAAACTCCCCGTCAACCCTTGTGATCGTGTTGTTGACCGGCATGACATCATACTCTGCACACTGCTCCTCCAGCACTGCCTTGATCAGCTCCCTGTCAAGGGACAGTCTCAGGTCGTACACCTTATTGCCATGCTTTAGATCCTCTATTGCCTTGTATCGTTTTACTATATTTCCTTTTTTGCCAAGTGCTGCAGCGGCGTCAATGTCCGCCTCGTTCACCCATGTCAGCCCAAAGTCACCGGCGTTGACGATCACATAGTGGTCATTGGGCGCGCCAAATGTGATCTTTTTCATCTTCAGCTCCTCCACAAATGCGCGGACAGCAGCCTTTGCCTCATCCGCAGTCATCCCTGCAAGACTGATCTCTCCCATGTAGACGCCTTCCAAAATAACGTCATCGCCCGAAGCAGCCACAGCATCACTCATCTTGAATGTAACCGCGAGCACTGCTGACAGAACCATGGCCATCACAGCGAAAACAACACGTCTCCTCACTTTTTTCATAGACTTCTACTCCTATTTTTGCCGTTTATTTTGCATTGTTCCAAATAATGTGATATATTATTATCAGATGCCGAAAACACTTAGTACCAACGGTACTACCATAGCCAGTACCAATATAACTGCTATGACAGCTGCGATCTTACGCTGAGTTTTTTTATGATTCATGTTCATCATGGCTGTTCACCCCTTTTCGAAAGGATATTATATATGAATTTTTTGATTATTGCAAGCTTTCCTATAATCTGTATTTTATTTTCTTATGCCCTTCACAGCACGAAACGCAAGGAGCAGGATGTCGACCGTGAATTCTGGGACCGGGAGCAGCGGGCGAACTTCACACGCAAAAAGCCGCTCGACGATCTGAACTTCATCACGATCCCTGATGATCTGCTGACGATGGAACCTGAGCTGACGGACGAGGAGATCATCGGCTGTCTCAAAGACTTAAATGACTTGTCCTCCTCAAAGATCGTCAACCTCACCGGTTACACAAACACAGACCTCAAATTGGCATATGGGACTGCTAATATTACTATATTAAGCGAGTATGATTTTCATTACACCAAACTTGTGACCCTGCTGCAAAAACTCGCCGAACTGCTGCACGAGAACCTAGAAGACGAGCTTGCCATCAGAGTTCTAGAGTTTGCCGTTTCCACCGGAACCGATGTCAGCAAGAGCTACTATCTGCTCGCTGAGCTCTACCAGCAGATGAACACGCCTGAGAAGATCGATCTGCTGATCACACGGGCACAGGGTATCAATTCCCTCATGAAGAATACGATCGTCCAAAATTTGCAAGCAGCCTGTCGATGAGTCTGCTTGCCTCGTTTTTTGTGATCTTTTCCAGATCGATAGACTCATCTGTGACATTCTCAACCGGATCGAGCACGAACCCCTCACACCGGAGATGGTACTGCACGATCAGTCTCTGCAGAAGCTCCAGCTGCCTGGGCGTGGCAGGATTTTCCTTCTTGACCGTGTAGATCAACGGTTTAGGCTGAAACAACTCGTCCTCCCTGCCGCCATACTCGGACGCCATGACCCTGTAGAGCCTGTGCGCAGCAACTGCATCATTCAAAGCTCTGTGTGCCTCGAGTTCGATATGGTAATAGTCACACAGATAACCAAGCTGCCTGCTCTCCAGCTCATTCAGGAATCGTTTCGCGATCCGCAGTGTGTCGATCCCCAGCTTTTCAAAAGATTTCTTCTGGTTCACAGCCGCCTTTTTGACAAAGGAATAGTCAAACAGGATATTGTGCCCCAAAAGCACGTCTTCACCCGTAAACGCCAAGAACGCATCCAGGATATCGTCGATGTACGGCGCTTGCGCAACATCCGCGTCACAGATCCCGGTAAGCTCCACGATCCGCGCCGGAAGGCTCCGCGCCGGATTGACAAACGTGGAAAATGTCTCTGCCAGCTCGCCATCCCGCACTTTTACCGCCCCGATCTCTATAATTTTGTCATATTTGGGATTTAGTCCTGTCGTCTCAATATCAAAGGCGACATAATTCATTGGTATATTCATATCATCCCTGCTTTACTTATCTGAATCCTCGTTGCGGCCGGCTTTTGACACCGCCTGCAGTTTTTTGTATTCCCTTTCCAGAAAGATGAGGTTCATCTCATAATCCTGCATATTCTTCTGTTTCATGGTCGAGAGCATCAATCCTGCAAAAAATGACTGCATCGCTGCCATGTACACAAAACCGCACACGATCAGTGTCGGGAAACGCTCCACCAGCCCTGTCTCAAAATACTCCACCAGAACAGGCGTCAGAAAGATTGTCGAGATCAGCGTGAGGAACACTGCGATCCACACAAAGAACCCCATCGGCTTATAGTTTTTGTATAATTTCAAGATCGTCATGATGACCCTGAGTCCGTCAGAGTAGGTATTGAGCTTTGACTCGCTTCCCTCCGGTCTGTCCCTGTACTGGATGACTACATTCTCCACACGCATGTTTTTGTCGATCGCGTGGATACTCATCTCCGTCTCGATCTCAAACCCCTTGGACAACACCGGAAATGATTTCACAAATTGATAGCTGAAAGCCCTGTAACCTGTCATGATGTCACGGATATCGCTCTTAAACATACGATTGATGGCACCGCGCACGAGAGAGTTGCCCAGATTGTGGAACGGCCGCTTATTTTCCTCAAAGTATGAGGACGAAAGCCTGTCCCCCACAACCATATCCGCATTCCGCTCGAGCACCGCCTCGCACAGCTTCCCCGCCTCTTCGGCAGGATAGGTGTCATCACCGTCCGTCATGACATAACACATGGCATCGACCTCCCGGAACATCCGTCTGATAACATTTCCCTTTCCCTGTTGGTATTCGTACCGCACGACTGCACCCGCGCGCCGCGCGATCTCATCCGTCCCGTCTGTCGAATTGTTATCGTACACATAGACCACGGCTCCGGGCAGCGCCTTTTTGAAGTCTTTTACTACTTTATCAATCGTCTTACTCTCATTATAACAAGGAATGAGCACTGCGATCCCGTCCATACATAATCTCCTCATCATCTATATCAGATATTTCTGTCTCCTTGAAAGTGTACCATAATCCACCCTTTTTATAAAGTATTTTTTTTCGCCTCTTTTTCTGCCTTATTGCGCATGCGCAGCTCCTTAAAAAAATTTTTGAGCATCTGGGAACACTCTTCCTCCATGACGCCCCTCACCACCTCCACCTGATGATTAAACGCAGGCATATCAAAGATATTTAAGATCGAGCCAGCACATCCTGCCTTGGGATTCATACACGCCATCACAACCTTGGGGATACGCGCCTGCATTATGGCGCCCGCACACATCTGGCACGGTTCCAGCGTGACGTACAGAGTGCACTCCTCGAGCCGCCAGTCACCGATGATCCTGCTTGCCTTGCGGATCGCATTGATCTCCGCGTGGGAAAGCGCACTCTTGTCCTTATTGCGCCGGTTGTATCCGCGGCCTATGATCTTTCCGTCATGTACGATCACACACCCGATCGGCACCTCGCCGAGCGCATAAGCTTTCCTTGCCTGTTTGACGGCCTCTCTCATATATTTTTCATCTTCGCTGATCTTTTGTGTCTGCATCATCATACTATCTTTGAATCCAGCCATGCGAGTACATCCTGATACACCTGTTTGCGGTCAAGCTCGTTGAGTACCTCATGCCTGTCCTCCTGGTAGATCTTTAAGGAGACATCCTCGACGCCCGCCCTCTCATATCCGGCAGCAACCCTCTGCACATCTCTTCCGTAATGCCCGACAGGATCCTGTCCCCCCGAGATAAAGAAGAGCGGGAGCTCCTTTGGGATCCTGACAATGTTCTGCTTTCTCTGAATGAATGTGAGCACGTCAAAGAGTGTCCTGTAACCGTTGACTGTAAAGATAAAACTGCAGTACTTATTACCCCTGCAAAAATCCACAATATCGGTGTCTCTTGTCATCCAGTCGCTGCCGGTGCGCGGATTGGGAATGCGCTTCTGATACCCGCCAAATGCGTTTTTCTCAAGCAGCCTCGAGCGGAAACGGTCTCCAAACACGATCCGCAGCGCATTGGCAACGATCGGTCCCACAGCCAGGATCAGCCAGTTCTGGCTGCCTGTTCCACAGATCACAGCGCCGCTGAGTTCCATGCCGTAGGTCATCAGATACCTTCTCGCCATAAAAGATCCCATACTGTGCCCCAACAGGAAATACGGTTTGTTCTTATATTTTTTCCTGGCATATTTTGTCACCCTGTGCAGATCCGCCACGACAGTCGCACTCATGTTCTTCGGGCAAAAATATCCTAAGTCGGCATCATTCCCCGCAGTGAGTCCATGACCCAGATGGTCATTTCCGATCACTGCATAGCCATGCCGGTTCAGAAACAATGCAAAATCCTCATACCGGTCAATCATCTCGATCATACCATGCGAGATCTGTACGACCGCCTTGACTTCACCTTCCGGCTCCCACAATACCACATGGAGTCTGTGTACACCATCCCTTGACGGAATATAAAAATCTTTTCTCTTCATCATGAATCTCCTTTCCCCTTACGCGCGCTGCGCACCCGTCAGCGAACCGATTTATCGGTTTGATGACATTCTTCCTCTGGGTGCCCGTGTGCAATCGAGTAGGGGATTGACCTTCTCCACTACTCGCGCTGCGCACCCGTCAGCGAACCGATTTATCGGTTTGATGACATTCTTCCTCTGGGTGCCCGTGTGCATAAAAACGGGGACAGTCCCTTCTGCCCCCGTCTCATTCGCTTTGATTAACACCTTTTATTTAATTTTTACGCTGAACTTTACATTTTAGAAATCATAACAACGGACAGATCATACTCATCGAGAAACTCATCGATATCTCTCTCATCGTTGATTTCCATAGCTACCTCAAAGTCCCCAGTCACAGGATCCAAAAAACCTGCTATCATCTCTCCTGTGGCCTGACTCTTTCTGATCATTGGCTTCTTGTTTAAAATATCAATTCTCTCAGATACTTCTCTTCTCGCTACTAACATGTTTTGTCCCCTTTCAACCCTCTTCAATGCTATATACTAACTTTATCTGCCCCCTCGCGGCAGGTTTTCCTCTCCAAAACCGCCGCATCTTTCCGATTGGCCGCACGTACCATTCCGCTTTGAATGTGCCCGGTCCTGAGCAGCTTCCAAGTTCGATATATATCCATAATCCTATTATGAATAGTTATGTTGTCAAGGTGCCTTTGACATGAATCTGCATGCCCAAGAGATAATCAAAGCTATTTATGATCAGTTTCTTTCCTGGCTCCGTTCTCCCTCTTCAGATACCAGCGCCGAAACATAATCAACCCGCTAAAATGTTATGTAAACAAATAGATTATCCACATACTTGTGTTTTTTGTGGATAACTCACATGTTTTTTGGATACAGGCACTCCCATCTCTATGTCAACCTGCTTTTTTTCAATAGTAGCATATGTATTTTTATAAATCAATCCCTAATTTCCAAATTGTACAAATTTACATAACTTTTTAGTTATGTTTACCATGTGTCTATTTATGTTACCCACCGTTGAGCATTTTTCAATTTTGTCTATACAACGCTCCTCATTCTGTGCTATCATATATATATACACCAAAAGGAAACTCTTATAGAGCACTTCTTCATATTAGGAGGACTTATGTACAAACTATCAACTCAATCAATCAAACCTGGCATGGTATTGTACGATGATATCTACACCCCTGCCAACGTCATTCTTTTTAAGGCTAATACAATTCTGTCCCAGGAAAATATCCAGACTCTGTACGAATACAATTTCGAAGAGGTGACGCTGAGCGAACCTGGTGAGATCAATATAACACATTACAAATATCTTCACCTGAATCCGGATTTTCAACATTTCAATGAAGTGTACACGGCGGCACTCGACTCCTTCCACAGGATCATGCGCACTCTCGATACCGGGCTGGAGCTCAATATCCTCAAGCTCCTGTCGCTGCGTGACGATATCCTATCCGCCGTCAAAAACGGAGAACAGCTGCTCGACTATCTCTACAACATGATGCCAAATGAAAATGAGATCACTTACAATCACTGTTTTAACTGCGGTCTTCTGTGCTATGTCTTTGGCAAATGGATCGACATGGGTGACGAGGACCTGGACAATCTGACCATTTCCGGTTTCATATTTGACATCGGGAAGACCAAAATTTCTGACGAACTGTTATGGAAGCCCGATAAACTTACACCGGAAGAATACATACAGATGCAGCATCACATCCACCTGGGATACGAACTGGTAAAATCAAGAAAACTCCCTCCGCATGTAGTCAGCGTCATGATCATGCACCACGAACGCTGTGACGGAAGCGGTTATCCCGCCCGATTAAAGGAAAACCGCATTGACCCCTTTGCGCTGATCGCTGCCATCGTCGATACATATGAGGCAATGACGCACCCGCGGGCACAGCGTGTAGCCCTCACGCCCTTTCAGGCGATCCGCGTCTTTGAACAGCAGGGATTTGACAAATACGGAGCCCACATCGAGCCGATCCTCACACGGATCGCCAAGATGTATGTCAATCGGCGTGTCTGTGTGACCGGGAACCTGGAAGGCAGGATCACAGAGATCCACGAAGATGCCCTGTCACGCCCCACGATCTATGTCAATAATGTATTTTTTGACCTGAGAACGAAGCAGGGCGCAGAAATAACCCGTATGCTGTAGCATACGGGTTATTTCTATCTCCAGAGCATTCCGGGTACATCATTCCCCAAAAATCTGTCCGATCTTATCCTGTATCTCCTCCGCCGAGAGTCCATCCGCATTTTGAAGAAGCGTATCCAGCGACGCTTTCGCCTCACTGAGTTTTTGCTCATCCATACTGTAATGATCGATGTAGGTCCTGATCGACTCCTCGATCCTGGCCTGTCCATCCCTGTCAATACCAAGTGTTTTTGACAGGTCATCACTCTTGAAAAATGCTGTGACTTCATCGGCAAAAACTGTCTTGAGCTGATCCGCTGCCTGTGACGTGATATCTCCGACGACACCGTCCACGCAGCTCTCGGTATCAGGCGCCTTTTGACCTCCATGCCAGCTCCCCACGCCGCCCGCCATCAGCGCACCGATCACCCCCGCTATCATCAATGTTCTTTTCACGGCTGATCTCCTTCTGTTTTCATCTGTTCCTGGGCTGCATTCACCACCTCGAGCGCCTCACTGCTGATCACATTTTCCTTTTTCTTCTTAGTAGAGGTCACAGGCTTCTCGGACCACGCCATAGCCTTGATCCCAGGAGTCGTCGTCCTGATCCGCAGATAGCTCTTTCCGTCCTCGACAAATCTGACAATAGATATATTCCTCCACTCATAAAACTCAAACGGTGCAAACTCGATCTTGATCTCCTTAAACAGTCCCTTTGCCTCAAAATTTACCAGCTTATTGTCAATCCTGACAGGCATGGTATATATATATTTATTATCTGTGGTCTGAATGATCGTCGTCTCAAAAAGCGCGGATTTTCCCTCTTTACTGACTCTGATCGCCGCCATAGCCGGTATTGGAATATCTTCTACATTCATATGCGCCCTGCTCCTTCCTATCAAATCCTATAAATACTTTCAAATACATCTATAATAGTATAATCTGTTTATTTATGGATTGTCAAGGATAAACGCAAAGGCATCCAGGGTTGTTTCACGAAGGTTTCCAAACGACATCATTTATTATGAACTTGCTG
>CAJUQU010000158.1 GCA_910588595.1 uncultured Lachnospiraceae bacterium
CCTGCGCTCTTTCCTCGCTTCTTGACGCCACGCCATGGCACTTCACATTTTTCATTTTTTTGACTGTGCCCGCCATGATCCCTGCAATATTTCCGGTTCCCATAATACCGATACGCTTTTGTTTAAACATAGATCATCCCATACCTTTCGTAACTAATCCATTCAGAATCTTACAGTTCTTCTGGAAATTCTCTTTATACGGATCCTGCACTTTTCAGACCGTATGGCTATCTTTGTAATGCCCTCCAACTTTGTAAAACGGTATAAATGAAAGCCCATGCAGCATAAAGCTACATGGGTTTGCATTTATTACACTATTCTATTATAGACGATATCAGTATCCATTTTCAAGCCAAACAGACAATTATCTTATAAAAAATTCTGCTTTGACAAAACCAGTCGTACCATTATAGTCAATCTTGTACCATTCTCCTTGATCCTCCAGCAGATTGTACGAAACTCCTGCCTGCGCAGAACCAATTTTTTCAGCTTCCTGGCTTGCCTCACTCCTGACATTGACATTCGTTGTCGCCGTGATCGTGCCAGCAGTCTCCGGTGTCGATCCGACTTCCCCAGTCGTCACTATCTCAAGATAATCACTTTTGATATAGGCCTCCCTATCCTCAAAAATGACTTTGCTCCATCCATTAACCCGCTCCTCGACACGCTGGAGTTCCGTTCCTGCCTGAGCTTTGCCGATCTTATCCGCCTCCTCGCTGTCTGAAGAACGCACGTTGACAGTATCTGTTGTCCGCACGATCTGGTTTACCACCTGATTTTGAGGCAGCTCTTCAACTTCGCTTGCTGTATCTGTTGACTGTGTCTCATTGGGGTCAGTTTCTGTCTGTGGTGTTTCCCCACTCTCAAGCTGCGCCAATGCTGTGCCCACAGATGTTTTGATCGTTGCCGGAAGCTCTTCCATGAATTGACTGAGCGTCTCATCTGATGTAGTTGCTTCATTATAGCTGACATTGATCTTATTGTACAGATCGACCACATCATCCTGACTTGTGACAAGTTTAAACGCCGCCTTGATACTCTCCTCCGTATCACCGTCAATCTTTAAGCTTCCATCCTCTGATGTGTAGACATAAAAAGCATTTAACCCCGGAGCCTTCGTCTCGATATCCTTAAATTTGACATCGTATGTGACATAAACAAAATAAGAATTTTCTTCTACGCCCGGCTTGGTGTAACAGTTAATGTTGTCATATCTTTCTATAAATTCGCTTTTTTCCTTGTATGTAATGATTTCCTTATCTGTATTGTAATCCTTGATCGCCTTTACTGTATCCATGTCACCGTCTGCCATGGCAGTACAGAAAGCCTGCATCAATTCGTTGACATTGGTATAAGCATTTTGCGCTAATGGCTCATCACTCAATGTTGTGACCCCGGCCTCACTCGTCTGATCCTCATCATTTAACACTACTGTATCAACCTTTTTCTGGGATCCCATATATGAAATGATCACAGCTATGATAATCGCACACGCCGCAACAGGTAATAAAATCTTTGCGGCGTTCATTGCGTTTCCTTTCATTTGTTCTGATGACAGATCACCGTTAGCGGTTCTATTGGAGGAGTCCTCCTTTTTGATGCTTACCTGATTCTTCTTATTGTTATCCTTTGAGTCATTCTCCTTCTTTGGTTCGATGCTCTTGGCATCGTCTGATTCCGCCTCACTTTTAGAACTTGTCTCTTCCTTCTTCTGCGGTGCAGCAGTCTTCTTGGCGTCTGTCTTCTCATTCTTTTGCTGCTTCACTGCTTTTTTATCGTCTGTATCTCCCTTTTTATTCTCCTGGACTGTTTTGTCATGACTGACTTTTTCCTCTTCTGTATTCAGCACTTCTGTATTCGTATTCGCATCTTGTTTTGGATTTTGTTTGCTTGTTTTTCTTTTATTCTTGTTGTCCATTTCTACTCCTATCCATCACTGCCAAACCCATTTCTGGAAATGCACCCGGCAGGAATCGAACCTGCATTAAAGGCGTCGGAGGCCTCCGTTCTATCCATTAGACTACGGGTGCTGGATATGAACTTCATCACGTCTGTAATCATAACACAATTATTTTGATTTGTCTACAATAGAAATGAAATTGAATAAAATTGATCTTGATCATATCTGCTGCTGATATTTTTCACACAGGTCATCAAATTGAAACACCTGCTCCTGAAGGGATTTGAAATCTGCTTCATTACCCGCTTCGACCTGTTCAATAAATTTGAATAGTTTATCCTGAAGCTTGTAGTGTTCCCTTGCATCCGCGCGGTAAGAATTGGCGCTGCGCATGATCTTTTCGAGGTATTTTGCAATCTGTCTGTCATTTCCCTTTTTCAGGGCATTGTGTAAAAGTTCTATATTGTCCACCTCCGGAGAATCTGTCACCTTCGCAAACGTGTTTGCACCGATCGCATAATACTCCTCTCCGATCTGATATATAAAACTTTTCTTTTGATACAGACTTTCCTTAAAATTACTCATGCAGCTCCTCCAAATTATCTCTTTTAGGAACTGTAGGAAAATAACCGATGCAACTTGCGCAGGATATTTCTTCGAGGTGAAATTGCTAAAGCAATTGTCAAAAAACGTAGGCGTAGCGGGCTACGGCGAGGCTTTTTGATATGCATAATCGGAGAAATAGACAAGTCAAGATGCGTCAGTTATTTTTCTACAGTTCCTTACCTGTCCACATAAAGATTTTATCACGAAATCAAGGATTTGTCATCACTTTTTCAAGCTTTTCATGTAGTCCTTCACATCCTGATCCGGAATCAGAGATTCTCGTATCTTTTGCAGCGCTTTATTGTATGTCCATATGTCCATCCGGCATTCTTTGACAAGCATCTGTGTACTCTCATATGGAAAACAGACAAAAGTTTCCGCCATAAGCCATGCCGCCGCCATCTGTGCATAATATCCCTGTTCAAATGGTCTGTTCAATGCCGCAAGTATCTTCTTCAGATAGGGATATCGCGCTTTTGTATAGATCGAAAGCTCCTGATTTGGAAAACTATCATTGATATCACACATCTTGACTTTTCTGTTTCTTTCAATTTTCTTATTGTCGGAATCATATTTCAGGATCTGGCACAGCAGCAGGATCAATGCCACCCTGACATCATATTCCTTATCCGAATATAAATAGGGCTGTATGAACTCCCACACTTCCTCCCGATACCTGTTTGCAAAAGAAAAAGAACTGCAAAAACTGTCACACACAGACCAGTTATCAATATAAGGAACAAATGATTTTAATCGCGAAAGCCCTTCCTCACATGAAACTCCTATTTTCGCTGTCCCATACCCGATCATCATTCCGCGCAGCATTGTCTCCTCAAAATAGATATCCTCATACTCTCCATCATATCCTGCGGTCTCGTCCTGCCACTTTTGCTTATAATGCTTATCATTTACGATACTTTTGGCAATACGTCTCAGCTGCGGCAGCCTGACCCCCATAAGGGGCTTTGCCCCGGGGATCAGTCCTGCCGAAAATTCTTTGTACCTCTCATCAGTATACTGTGCTAATATATCTCTTATTTCTTTTCGCATCTGTGCGTTTCTCCGTGTTATCGATTATTACCGCCGCCTTTTCTGTACTGTATTGGCGTCATTCCCATCTTCTTCTTGAAAATGCGGTTAAAATGCTCCACATTCGGATATCCGACCGCCATTGCCACATTCTCAACAGTCATATTTCCATTTCGAAGAAGTGTCTTTGCTTTCTTTAAACGTATGTTTATCAATATATCCCCAAAGGTCTTTCCTGACTTTTCATGGATATATTTACTCAGATAGGGCTCTGACAGGTGAAAGTGCTCTGCGACATCACTGAGTGCCGTCGCCTGGTAATTTGCCTGGATATAATTCATGATCTCCATCATGCGTTCATCCTGACACGCCGCATTCTCCTGGATCTGCGGAAGTTTGTTGACGCTGACGCAGAGTGCGTGGATCGATGCCTTGATAATATCGTCATCCATGCCCACACCCCAGAATTTCTCACCATTGCATGTAACACACACGTAGGCGATCGCCTTTGACGAAGACCCCTTTGTGAGCGCATGCTCCTCGTAGTCCGACAACTGATAACTGATACCAAAATACTGTTTGATCGTATTGCTCACAGCATCAAGACGCCCGTTTCCGTTTGCATCTACAGTGATCTTTTTGTCGCCGCATGTAATGACCGCCTCTGCCATAATACCATCGATCTGCTTAAAATGACATTCATTGATCTGGAACAGCGGTGTGTTGTCCACATAATTTTCACAGAAAATATCGTAAACCCACTGTGGTGAGAGCACTTTGTGTTCCTGGTCAGAGACATCTTTTACGAGATATCCCACCTCTTCGCGCATCGCGTAAGGCAGAGAGATTCCATAATTCTGTTTGAGAATATAATTTACGCCGCCTTTTCCTGACTGACTGTTGATGCGGATCACATCAGCGTCATAATTCCTGCCTACATCCTTCGGGTCAACCGGAAGATACGGCACCGTCCACTTGTCTGTATTTTTCTCCTCACGCCACTGCATTCCTTTTGCGATCGCATCCTGATGAGACCCCGAAAAGGCTGTAAATACAAGATCTCCTGAATACGGCTGTCTCTCATGTACCCTCATGCGCGTAAAAAGCTCATATTTTTCACGGATCTCAGGCATATTGGAAAAATCAAGTTTCGGGTCAACACCATGAGAAAACATGTTCATTGCCACTGTGATCAGATCCACGTTACCTGTCCGCTCACCGTTTCCAAAAAGCGTTCCCTCCACGCGGTCCGCACCTGCGAGAACACTGAGCTCTGCATCACACACACCACATCCACGGTCATTGTGCGGGTGGACAGAGAGGACCACCGCATCCCGGTATTTCAGATTCTTATGGATATACTCTACCTGTGTGGCAAACACGTGCGGCATGGCATTCTCCACTGTAGTCGGAATATTGATGATCGCCTTTTTGTCAGCTGTTGGCTGCCAGATATCAAGTACCGCATTGCACACCTCAACTGCATAGTCAACCTCTGTGCCGTGAAAACTCTCAGGACTGTACTCAAACGAGAAATTCCCGTCTGTCTCTGACGCAAGTTTTTTCAGCAGTTCTGCACCGTCCGTCGCTATTTTCTTGATCTCTTCTCTGCTCTTCTTAAAGACCTGCTCACGCTGTGCTACCGAAGTTGAGTTATAGAGGTGGATCACAGCATGCGGCGCCCCTTTGACTGCCTCAAAGGTCTTCTTGATAATGTGCTCTCTCGCCTGTGTCAGCACCTGCACTGTCACGTCATCAGGTATCATGTCCCTATCTATCAAAGCGCGCATAAATGCATACTCCGTCTCCGACGCTGCAGGGAATCCAACCTCGATCTCCTTAAATCCAACATCCACAAGCATCTCAAAAAATTGTAATTTTTCCTCCAGACTCATCGGCTCGATCAGTGCCTGATTGCCGTCTCTCAGGTCGACAGAACACCAGATCGGCGGCGTAGTGATCGCGTCCTTCTTCACCCAGTCATATGTACAGACCGGCGGTAAAAAATATGATCTTTCATACTTACTTGCATTCATCATGTCTTATATCCTCCCTTTTGAGTCGTTTTACCTATCCCGTTCCCCGTGGCATCATCCGCATCAACAAAAAAATCCTTCGCCCTGCAACTTTGCTATTGCAGAGACGAAAGACCTCATTTCCATTTCTTTCGCGGTACCACTCTACTTCATGTCCCCGTATCAGTCCTGTACGAAAACATGCCCTCATCAGCACGATCATGCCTTTCCCTTATAACGGTGGGTGTTCCGTTGTGTCCTACTGATCCCTGATCTGAGCGGTTCAGACACACAGCTCCAAGATGAGTTCGCCGTACTTCCCATACTGTCTCGCAGCCAACGACAGCTCTCTGAAATGTTCCATATCGCTACTACTTCTTTTCATTGCCTTTTCTGTTTTCCAGCTTGTAGTTCTATAGTAGCATTATTTGAGATAGATTGCAACCATTAAAATTAATCATTTTAATTGATATATTTTATTCTTCTCGTCAGCCCAGTGTCAATCCGAGATACCCTGCCCTGCAGTCCCAGTCTTTTAATCGATCCGGCAGCAGCACCATTCCGCCCATATTCCTCTCATATGCCCATGTTGTACCTGTATATTCAAGGAGTTCCGGAAGAACATCGTGCAGCGCATCATCATTAAGTGTCGTTTCTATGATATGAAGGACATCCCTCTCGATCCGGTACATCATCACTGCCTTTGGAGGAGCCTCTGCCTCAATATCTTTTGTCAGCAAAAGCGTTCTTCCGTTGCAGAACTGGTTCTCTCTTATGGCGTAGGCGATTGCCTTCTCATCCCACTCCACATATCCTTCACTCTCAAAAAACTGATCCCTTACAGCTTTATACGTTTTCGCTTCCGCGTCAGAGACCAGCCAGCAGCCAAGCAGATCCAGCTTGTCCTCCACAGGCATCTCCTCTGCAGCCCTCAGCTCGCTTTCCCCCGACTGTACAATATGAGATCCGGCTGTACAAGTACATTTTCCGGCATAGATCCAGCACGGGCTCTCACAAAAAGCATCCGAAAATCCCTGTTTCTCATAATACCCCTGCAGATCCCTGTCCGCCGGCTGCAAGATCAACGGTTCCCCGCATCTTTGTGCAGCATGTTTTATGATTTCCGAAGCGTAACCCCTGTTTCTATATTCCGGCAGCGTAGCCACAGCATAGACATATCTGGCATTTTCCTTCTTACCGCCCATCGTAACCTGCACTGGCAGCAAGCTTGCCATCGACACGGGTCTGCCATCCTCATAGATCACATACATATTTTCATTCTCAAAACGGTTTTTCAGGTAAAGCTCTATATACGCCCTGTCGTCCCCAAAACATTTGTTCCATATTTCCATGATGGAATCCCACTCGGTCTCATTTGCGTATACAACACGGCTTTCGACGGCTTTGTATTTTCTTAATAAAATATCTGGATAATACGACATCTTGGCTTTTCTTAATCCCGGATCTCCTGTATCTTCCTCGCGATTCACATAGGCAAATCCCTGTGCTTCATGCAGGACAAACTGTTGATTGATCATCGGATATGCACCCTGCAGATCGGGAAATGCCTTTTCAAAATGAACCACAAAAGTATCTTTATTCAATGGTTCCCCGATCGTAAATGCGACAAGCTCACCACCCTTATACAAAACACCGCCGCATAATCCAAGCTCTGTGAAATTGGAGAACGCCTCCTCCAAAACACTGATCTCCTGCTCCATTTCATCATTCCACTTTTCAGCGCGCAGTGACACCCATTCCTTTGCCATCCTGCGGCACTCCGGAATATGCTCCTCGGTCATTGATACATACTGCCAGTCTCCCTCATCCATAAACCGGGCAATATGGTTTCGCTTGCCATGAAGCTTTTTTCCCTTTAACGAAGAGAGCTTTTCTACTGTGTAAATATAGTCAAAACCATCTCTGTCCGCACTGATCTCAAACTCTCCCGGAAACCATTCGATCAGTTTTGACCGATTCTCCTGTGTGACGGGATAAATATTCAGCTCATGACCCTGCACTGCACATATTTTTTTCAGATGTCTGATCATGAGCTGCTTATCTCCCGCCCCAAAGGGAAAAGAATACTGAAAATGCTCTTGTTCCCTATATCGGATCACACCACATCCGTACGCACGTCCAACCTCTACATCATACACCTTTGCCCAGACAAAATTATTTGCAAAAGTGTACTCACAAGCACACAGATCATCCTCAAATAGTTTCTCATTGATCCAGTTCCTGTCATCTAATGATATTGAATGAAAGTTTAATTTTTCCTGCTCCGGCATATAGGTTTCCATCCTGTTTCTCAATATTTAGATTCCGCCATTCATTTCCTTCATCAGCCTCTGCAGCTCAGCATCCACGGCTTGATTTTTTTCAAGCTCTGCGAACTCGTCTTTGGCAAACACTGTCTCTCCCGTCATTGATGCAAGCGCCTCCGCACGAGCTTCTTTGCCCTCTACCTTGCGCTCCATCTTCTCCAGCTTTGACAATGCACTGTTGGGGTCCGTATCGGTGACTGCTGTCGCTATGCTCTCGGTTGCATCCGCCATCTTAGCCCTTGCAATGAGCATATTCTGCCTCTGCCTTGCCTCCTCAAGCTTCTGCCTGAGTATCTCGACCCTGGAGTGAAGCTCACTTGTCTGCGCGGCGATCTGATCATAGGAAGCCTGAAACGACTGTATGTTTTTATCGACTTCAACTTTTGACGCAAGGGCTTTTTTTGCAAGTTCTTCGTTTCCAGCCTTCAAAGCCACTTTCGCTTTGTCTTCCCACTCCTTGGAGTTTGCTTTTGCCTTCTCAAGCTGCGCATATGCCTGTTTCTCACTTGCCATAGCCTGCCCGAGCGCCTCTGTCGCATCTCTGACCTGTTCCTCCATGTCCGCTATGATCTGCTTTACCATTTTTTCCGGATCTTCTGCCCTGTCCAACAGGTCATTGATGTTTGCTTTTAGTATATCCGAAATCCGATTAAATATTGACATCCTTCTTTCCTCACTTTCTGTATTTTACAATTTCGCTTGGTGATCCCTTTTCAGTTTAAAGTTTATTCCGATCCATGTCAATGAATACTCCAAAAAGAGTATGCATAAAAATAACAGTTCAGCCCAGGACTTCGCACTATGCTGCGAAGTCCGTGAGAAAGCAT
>CAJUQU010000159.1 GCA_910588595.1 uncultured Lachnospiraceae bacterium
GGCTTTGCCTCGGCCCCCATTTCAAATGGGGGATATAGATACTATTTCATTATAAGGGGTCTTGATTTTTTACGTCAATCCTTTTAAAGTCTGCATTCTCCCGGCTATGTTCTGTTCGAATTCCTCGTCAGAGAACTTGGGATCTCTGGTTGCTCTCCAGATATCACAGGGTGCCTTGCAGCATTCGCCGCAGTCTTTCATGTTTTTTTCGTGGACGACGCACTGATAAATGGAACAGACTCCTGAACAATGAAATACGTTTCCTTCGCAGGCATTGCAGCCGCTGCACATGTTCCCATAACAGCAGCAGGTGCTGCAGTCTGTTCCGCAGACGCTTATGTTGGATCTTTGGTACTTCTCGAACCATGTCTGAACAGTATTGACCGGGTGCTGTGTCAGCTGTGCGGTCTCCTCGACATTTTTCCCCTGTGCAAACTGTCTGCATGCCACGCAGTACATGCTTTCCGCCACTTCAATTAAATGTCCGTCTGGATCAAAGATGCGGATCCCCCGCTGCATCCATGGGAATGTCTTCGGTTCATGGAGACGCTCCACGTCGGGATATTGGTCTAATAGCGTGATGAACGCATCAAAGTCTTCCGTTTCAAAGTAGAGTTCCATCGTATTGGAGTGATATTTCATTGTGTCTGCCTGAAATCCGGCAAGCTCATCAAAATGTTCCTGCAGAACCAGTCCGCAGTCCAGCGTCTTGTTCCACCCCAGGTCGAGTGTCACTTCCTGATGGAACAGATCCTTGTAAAAGCGCAGTGAGTGTTCCATGTTTTTCACGGCGATCAATGTAGTACAGTATTTCATATGTGGTTCCTCCTGACCGTATTGATAAATTTTTTTGCTGTATACACAGGTATACTCTTTTCGTTTTGCTTTCAAGTATAGTTTACTGTGATCCGGAGGATTTGTATTGTATATTTCCGACATTCTGCATCGCAAATTTTCTGGCGTCTGATATACTCATGGAGTGATATTTCCTGAAATCATGGCATAAATGCGCCTGGTCCGAATAGCCGTATTGATACGATGCGTCTGCGATAGTAAAGCTGTTGTCATACATAAGTCTGTTCCACAAGTACTGATAAGGGACCATCGATGCCAGACTTTTGGGGGACACGCCGATGTATTCCAGATACAGGCGTTCCAGCTGGCGGCTGCCGATGAGGACTTCCCGCTCCAAATCTGTCATTGACAGTGTTCCCCTGGTCTCGAGTATCCTGGATACGGACTGGAATATCACTGGATTTTGGTGTTTCTCGCGAAGATGGTGCAGCAGGATCGCTTCTGCGACCGGTATGAGCTGGCTGATATCATCGATGTCAAACAGGTGTTTCTCAATTTCCTGTTTGATTCGTGGGAAATGACAGTCCACATCAAAGTGCGTATTCTTCGTACTCCGCATGGACTCTTCCGCAAACAGGGCTGCGCCCCACGCGTAGAAGCGGATCGCAAAGCGGAAAAATTTCTTTCGGGCTCTGAGGTATTTCCGGGCAGTGAAAGTCCGGTCGTCAATCCCGCAGAAACTGCTGTCAATGGTGTTGTTCGTATGATCCGCTGTAAAGATAATGTCCATGCAGGTGTCCGGGGTGACGATATCCGTCTCGGCATCGGCGCACGCCTCCTGCACGACGAGTTTTTGACTGCCCCAGAAACACCGGATATAGGGTTTTAGGGCGTCGCACGGCGCAAATTCCATATATTCTTCTGTGCACTTAAACGGTGTCGCCGTGATCGGATGGTAGATCTTGTGTAAGTTCATGTTCGGGAAATCTTTCTGTTATTCGGATTCTGATTGGCGTGGTTTCAATATATTGGTTTCGATCCAGTCTGCCACGCCGTCCTCGTCATTCTCCGATATGCTCGCGTCGGATCGGAGCAGCGTCCTGTCGAGATCCGTCAGTATCATTTTTATGCTCATGGTATCACACCTTTCTCCGCTGTGGATCAGGCAGTTTAATCCATTTGGATCCTGTCTGTCAGAGCGTTTTTGGATCTTGTACTTTGATATGTGACACTCAAATTGTAGCACACCCACCCGTTCGAGCGCAACTGTTAAACATTACCCCCCCTTTTCAAAAATGGTCAACGGGATTATAATGCGCTTTGGAGGATGGCAAGTGGAAACAGAAGGGGGAATTTCCAGATATTCCCCCCGTAGAACAGAGATTTGAACACAAGTGTTTCGTGCCGCGATCAGTACGTACGCCAAAAGATATTGGATTCTGGATAAATAAACTGCAGTATAAAGGAAACAACCACAACAAAACAGATAAATATGCAGCTGCCCACGAGAAACCACTTTAGTCCTCTCAGGATATTTTTTAAACTTTCATTTTGAAGGATCGAATCCACGTCCTGGGAAACTCGATAGATGGAATCGATCTTCTCATTTGTAAGGGAATGCTCCCTCACTTCCTGCACGTCAATATCCTTCACAAGTTCATCTAAGGTCATATTGAAGAAATCACTTAGCATCACCAATCGGGTAAAATCCGGGTACGACTGCCCCGCCTCCCACTTTGAGACAGTCTGCCTTGATACCTGCATTTCCATGCCCAGTTCCTCCTGGGAAAGTCCCTTTTCTTTTCTGAGTTTTAATAGTTTTTCGTTGAATTTCATTTTATACTTCCTCCTTCTCTCAGCCCGCAATGAGTGGCTTTTTTTCAGCCTGCAATGAGTAGCTTTTTTTCAGCCCACAATGAGTGGCTTTTTTCAGCCTACATTAAAATTGATTTGGGTTCAAGCAATTTAGGTTGTCAATTTGTCAATTTTGGCTGCCATTTCATGGGTTTCTGACAGTTTACATTGTGCCAACAACACTTAACATGTCTATGCAGCATTGGCAAGTGATGCATTTGAATTTGCAAACCAAAAAAGCAGGGACTCTCTCGAACCTCTGCTCTTTTATCAAATCTCTTTCTAATTCACAAATTACAGAAACTCTCTTAGCTTTCTGCCACACTTTTTTCAATCACTCAATCCTAAATTCTTCTGCCTAATTCCTTTGAAAGTTCAATCATTTCCCGCCACTCATACCTTCAAGTTCCATCTCCTGTATTTTATTAATGTGTACACTAATTTGCCCATATACACAATTTTTCAAGTCCTGCAAGCTTCTCCAAACCTTCAAGCGTATTCAGCCTTACCTCTCCAACTTCCAAAACCCGAAGCTTAGATAGTGCACTTAGAAATGCCAAACTGTGAATCTCTGTCTCGCACGACATCAGACGCACTACTTCCAAATTCGTCAAATGACAAAAATCATCTTGAACAAGTATGCCATAATCATATGTTTTTTCATCTTCCACAAGACCCTCAAAATCGCTTTCCACAGCTTCAAAAATCTTTACACTATTTTCAAAATCCTGCATACCCTGCGCAATCTTCTCTCTCTCCCGTTTCCACGCAAGCAGCTTCTTTTTCTGTTCAAGAGGACTTAGGTTTTCTTCCTGATTGTTTGTATTCTCTACTGCAAGTAGTTCTTTTTTAATTGAAAGCTCCTTACTGTTTTCCCCATCTTTTATATCTATAAATTCCTCAACATTATGGTATCTTGCCGTATCGGATAGACAGCGGCAAAACCACTCATCCCCTGCATCTGAGAACTCAAAAACTTTAGGCAGCTCGCCCATGCCAAACCCTAAAAAATAGCCATTTGTTGTGCTCACATACAAATACTTGATGACACTGACATCCTCCACAGTGAGCATCCTGTCTGCAATACCTAAATATTCCCTGATACATCTCTCAAACCAACGTGACTGAAATTGAAGCTCCATAAATTCATTCCCTTCTCGATTCGTAGCTAACTGATTTCCCACAATATATTGTAATTATACTTTTCGATACACTATTTTTCAACACATTTATCACTTGCATAAGTTTTATTTTGCCTCTGGACAACGGATAATTCCCTCAGTTTACCTATGCATGTGTACATACTTCTTAGAAAATTTATAAGTCTTGCTTGTATTTCAAGATTAACAAGAGCAGACAAGTGTTCATAAGAGACAGGAGTTGCAACTAAACTGCCTGTACGCCTTACTATACGGAGCAAAATGCGGACAAGTGAATGAAAAAAGTTTGAAAAATCCTGCAGGTATAGTATACTGATTGTATGCTAGTGGTGCATGCTTATTGAAGGAACAGTCAAGGAACAACATTTCCGGCAAGCGGGGTGATTTGCAGGTGGTTTATCATGATATCATGGATCTTACGTATTTGACATGGACTTTATCAAGGAACTCATCGGGAACGGCGGGGAGTTTCCTGAAATCTTATGAGCAGTCCGGCAATTTAAAATACTACTATAAACTATCGAATTTTGATACAGTCAGAGGAATCTTCGGTCACGAATGCCTGAATGAGATCGTGGCGCAGAATATAGCCGTCGCGTTAAGAATACCGCATCTGGTGTATGATCTGATCCATGCGGATGTAAATATAGATAACAAGACTTACCGAACATGGCTTACAAGATCAATGGACTTTAAGAGTCCTGGAGAACACAAACTGGCATTCGAGACATATTACGAGATCAACAAAGAGCCAGCTGAGGACAGCTGGGCATTTATCGTGCGCAGCCGGTTAGAGCAGTATTTTTATAATATCTTTGTATTGGATTATCTGATCTGCAATCGTGACCGTCATGGTGCCAATATCGAAGTGCTTGAAAAAAAGGGAAGATACCGTATGGCACCCGTGTTTGACAATGGATTGTCCCTGTTGTTTTCTTGTTATAATGACGGCAATGCGATGCAAAGTTTTGACAGGCTAAAGGACGGACCTGTTAACAATTATGTGGGCACCATGTCACTTGCAGAGAATTTGAAAATGGTTCCAAAGAGAATGATCGATGAAGTACAAACGATAGATCTCAGTGAAGGCATACTTTTCAAAGACATGGAACAAATACGGCAGTCAGAAACTGCGGCTGTCCCACAGGAATACTGGAACTGTGTCCGGGATATGATTTGGGAAAGAAGGGAAAATATTGCGAAGATTTTTGATCAAAGAGGATAACGATTTATCAGCGGGACAAGGAGAATACGCAGTTCTTTCTTATGATGAGGAGACGGATGAGTATCACATCTCGATCCCGCTATCCGTAAATCCCGATGATCTGCCGGCAATTCCAGGTATTCTTGCCAGAAAAGGAATCCGGGAAATTGATGATCGATGGGCAAGGCGTTTTGTCAGGGAGCGTGTCGTGCCGCCTGACCGACAGAATATCGGCATGATCATGAGAGAGGTCGGTATGACCTATTACAGTGAATTTCCGCTGCTTGTGTACACGAGCGGACGGTGTGCGATGGACGAATTCTATATAGAAGAGATTGGTACTTAGGAATCTGAATAACATGCGTGACATTGCCCCGCCCGGAAGAATGCGCATCAGGGTTCAATACGCCTGATGACGTTGAGAAATCCGTTGGATCGGAGTTCGGGAGATTTGATCCGCAAAAAAGGCACTTGTTCCAGATAGAGATACCCAATACAATGTTTACGCCGTATTTGTATGAATCCCTGGGAATAGAGATCGCGCTGACAAATGCAGAAATAGACACGATCTTCTGGGACGCCGCGGCACCGGGAGCTGCGACGGGGGGCGTAGAGGATTTTCTGAAATTCCTGAAAAAGAGGGAGATCCGCACAGGCGTGATCAGCAATATCTCCTATGCGCCGTCTGTGGTGGCAGCGCGCATCAATAGATTGCTGCCGGAAAATGCGTTTGAGTTCATTTTGACCTCAAGCAATTATATATTCCGCAAGCCGCACAGGAGGATATTTGATCTGGCTTTGGAGAAGGCAGATCTAAGGCCGGACGAGGTCTGGTACATCAGCGACCAGTACGAATGCGATGTGAAGGGCGCCTTAAACGCCGGTCTGTATCCTGTCTGGTACATCGGTGCGATCGATCTGCCGTACAGGGAGGATCGCAGTATATTGACAGTGACAGACTGGGATGCGTTAAAACCGCTGATCGCTGCCGGTCCGTAGGAGCCAGTACAGCAGGAGTTTTCTGCCAAAAATCAGTTGTATAGCGGGCTGTGTAACTGATTTTTGGCACTCTTGGAGAGTGGATCCGACACTTTTAAGATCTATTTCTTTGGCAATTGATGCACATATTCCAGGAAATCTCTGGCTGCCTTTCCCTCTTTTTCATTATATTCCCATCCTAATTTCTCCCCGACAAACTGTGCCGTGATCCGAAACAACTCGCACATGCCAAAAACCGACTTCCACGCATGATCGACATTAGCGTCAAAATAGGTTGCCATAAGCATTTGCCATTCTTCTGCTGAAAGCCATTTATACAGATATTTTGATGATTTTCCAGTGCTTACTTTCCACTCTGTCAAAATGCCGGCTTTCCAATTCAACATCGTGATGAGCTGTCTTCTCACAATATGATTTGTCATATCCTGCACGTAGGGGATCTCCTCCCGCCATAATCCCTTCGCGATATTGTTGGTACACCACCAAAACTCATTGCAGGCGAATACGTACTGTTCTTTGGTTGGCTTTTGGATCCAATACTGGCAATCTGTCGCCGCTTCTATATCAGGTAATACAGATTCCTTATCTAACAAGATCCTGCATAATTTATCATCTTGAATGTGCCGTAGTGCGTAGTCTATAGTCTGCACAGTTAAATCAATTCTGGTTCCGTCTGCAAACTGCATCAGCCAGCCATACGAATTTTTCTTATCTCCTGGGCAATATGGGCATTCATCAGGATACTGCATGTAAAGGATCTCTCCAAAAAGATTGATCCAGTCCTTGTCCTCTATAAAACTTTTGGTGTCTTCCACAACATAGACAATGTCATAATCTTGAAAAATATCTTTTGGAACCGCTTTGTTTGTTCTGGAACCGTTCATATAAACCGCTTTTATCCTGTCATCACTTTTTGCAATGCCTAAGATAAGGTCATACATCTCATTTTCTGTTCTCATGATCACACCTCGTTATCGCTTTTGTTGTATTTTTGTGTACTTTTATAATGTACTTTTTTGAGTAATTTTCATGGCTGCTGCCAAAATCATTTCTCTGATTTCAGTTCATTAAGTTATTATAGCTTAATATACCATAATTTATAGTGCAATGCTTAACTTGGTGCTCCATCCAGACTAACAGTGAATACAGCACTGCTCCATCCGGACGGAAATTAGAGTTGTGGACTGCATGGATCGTGCCAGTGATAGGCAAACTTTCGACGGCGATGCGGTGGTATCGTCTAGAAATTTTAACGACGCAATGGTGCGGAACAGGCAGTTCACGATTCTAATTTCTGTCCGGATGGAGTACTAGAACCCTCCAACGTAACCATGCGTATACGTTCATCCATATTTGCAAAGTTCAAAATAGTATCATAAACTTGTTTTTCTGATCTCATGCCCATCTCTCCTGTAATTATTTATTTGTTAGTCCTACTTTTCTTCCGGTTATTCGTTGAATTTCTCCAAATTCCATGTTATTTTAAAGAACTCTGACTAATATAACTAAAACAATAATCACAAAAATAATATTAAATATCCATGTCCACTTATTTCCTAAATTTATTGTATAGCCAAACCCACTTCGCGGTCTCTTGATAATTACTCTTTTGTCTTCTCTGTTGAAATATAGTCTTCCAGTTATCCAGCCATCATCTCTGTTGCTTGATTTCATAAAGTTCTCCTTTGCAGCTTCCGATTGTAATTTAGTGATTTTAGGGAAATAAATCATATAAAATATTATAACACAAAATGAACTGATATGATGAACTGATTGATATGCTTTTAACATTTTTAAAAAAGAGGACAAATTTGTCAGTCCCCGAAATATAAAACAAAATATCGTAGTAGAAATAATTCTATTTATTAGAAAGTAATTTCAAACGCCAACATTTATGACGCCAATCCATCCTTTCTTCTTGTGATTTGGAGAAATTTATGAAAGCATTCCAATCAGTTCTTCCTGCCCTGTTCATATTATGTTATAATTTGTTACAGGTTTTTCTTTTCCTTATAAGGGTTCGTAACATAATGGCAGACTTATCTGCTATAAATTTAGTGTTTTCAAGGGTTGCGGACTCTTTAAAGATAAGACATAACTGTTATTCAATGCTATAAAAAGTATATTATCAGAATTCCTGTTTCATGAGGAAAGAGAAGTCAGCGGAAGAAACTGGTGATGGAGGTACAATGTGGCCGTAGCTTTGGACATCAATTTTCTAAGTAATGAGTTAATGGATATAGATATTATTGAAAACTTATTTAAAAAACATAATGTAAAAATAGTATCTATAAACAGTATTGATAACTGGATGTGGGATAATGAAAAAGAAATTGACTCCCTAATGCACATTGGAAAAGTGCTAAATCATTGTCAGATTGTCATAATCAAACTAAAGCAACCCTTGATGAAAGATTTGGGTATTTTTATTGAAAAAGTTGAGAACTTGTATCTTTATACAGTCTGGATGAATACAGAAGGTTATCCAATGTTGGATTGTGATGCAATAACTTTAGAAAATTGCAAATATTTTGAGAATATATTTGCAACATTATTAAAAATGAAAGAAAACAACATAAATATTTTTGAGGTAGTGGCAATAGGATTAGAGACAGATATTCATTATATATATAACGTGATTGATTATTGCTCACAAACACAGGCGGTCTATGACCATTT